>NZ_JAZHRR010000001.1:300000-402500 GCF_036924515.1 Bradyrhizobium sp. AZCC 1610
CCCAAGCGATGTTTCACGGGACGATTAGATTGGAAACGTGCGTCTGCGACCAAATTCGCATATGTACGCAGCCCTAGGCGTAGCTCCCACATCAGAGCGGGCCTAATCGAAACAACTCTCGCCATCAGCCTGAGCTGGTCGCGAATCAACAACGGGTTCAATGTGGGCCGTTCTAACAAAGCGCGCGTTGCCAGCAAGGCAACGAAGCGAAAGGCTTCTTCATCGCGGACTGCGATCTCTTCTTCATCGCCGCTAGGCATGGTGGCCCTCCATCTGCTCGCACAGTGGAGGAAGTCGGGTCGCAAAGGCGTCGTCTTTCTTGCTGAAAACGAGAATAGGGCCGAGCGGCTGGGTGCCGTCATTCATGCCCTCGCGCCTTCGTGCGATGTGCTTGTTTTTCCAAGACTGAATACGCTGCCGTTCGATCAGCTGGAGCCGTCGCACGAAATCGCGGGTAGACGAAGCTCGGTCTTGAGGCGCCTTGCCAAGCCTGAGAAGCCGATCCTGCTCGTATCCACGGCAGAGGCCGTGATGGAGCGCCTTCCCACAGCGGCGAGTTGGTCCCGGGTCATCCTCCGTTTGAAAGTCGGTGCCACGTTCTCGGAACAATATCTCCGGGCGCGGCTTGAGGCCCTCGGATATGACCTTGATGACGAGGCGGACTATCCCGGCGGCGCGCTGTTTCACGGGAAGACATTCGAGATTTTTCCCGCCGGCGCGCTCGGTCCGTTCAGAGTAGAGCATTCCGGCGGGGTGATACGTCGGATCGTGGCGTTCGACCCGATAGAACATGACATCGTTTTTGAGACGAAAGAACTTCTCATCGACCCGATGTCGGAGCGGCTGGCGTTCGGGAACATACGCGGAAAGCGCTCGAACCTATTCGACTATTGTGGTCAAGCCAAGTGGATCGCGGATGCCGGCGTTTCAGCGCACGCTGATAGCTGGCTCAGCACGATCGAGGAGGCGGCGGGTCGCACGGACAGGGACCGAGAATACCTCGGGAGACGCGAATGGAAGCAGGCGACCAGGCGTATGAACGTGCTGTCGCAAAAGGCTCCTTTCGCTTCCACACCGGACTTTTCGCAGGTTGCATCGCCCAGGAAGGCGCTTCGTGCGTTCGTCGACGATACGCGGCGCGCCGGTTCGCGACTGGTTTTCGTCGCAGCGCATGAGGACGACCTGCGCGTGCTGGAACGGATGAGCGGCGTGAAGGCGGAGCACTTTACGGATTGGAACGAGGCGACTGCCGGACGCAACCGTGAGGCGGCGCTTCTGGCCGACTTCGATAGGGGTTTTGTCGTGCCTGGCCGGAAACCTCTCGTCGTTGTGACGGCTTCCGATGTGCTCGGCAGCAGGGCTCATCATCCGCAGCCCCTGGCTAGAAGCTGGAGTGCGGCTTTCGATCACGCAGATGTGCCGGAGCAAGGGACAGCGGTTGTTCATTTGCAGCGAGGGCTGGCCTTGCTCGACGGCTTGCAGACCGTGGCAACGGGGGGCGGGTCGTCGCGCGAATTGATCAGGCTCGTATTTGCGGGAGACGATGCTGTTCTCGTTCCGCCCGCCGACCTTGCCTTGATCTGGCCATACGCGTCGGAGCGCGGCGAACTCACCCTCGACAAAGCGGATGGAAGTACATGGTGGAGCCGGCGTACTGAGGCGGAGCGCGAAATTCAAATCGCCGGCAAGCAGCTCGCCAAACACATCAGCCAGCGGCGCCGCCGGCGGGCTCCGAAGCTTGTACCTCCTGGTCCCATCTATGAGAGGTTCGTCGCGCGTTTTCCGTATTTCACGACAGTCGACCAAGCGAGGGCCGTTGGGGACGTTTTGGATGATCTTGCGTCGGGCCACCCCATGGACAGGATCATTTGCGGCGACGTCGGATTCGGCAAAACCGAGGTGGCGTTGCGAGCCACGGCCGCCGTCGTATTGTCAGGGAAGCAGGTGGCGATAGCGGTGCCGACGACCGTCCTGGCAAGACAGCATGTCGCGACTTTCCGCAAACGCTTCGCTCCGTTTGGCATCGAAGTGGGGAGTTTGTCGCGAACCGGTTCGGGCGCAGAGACAAGAGAGGTGAAGGAGGGGCTGAGGAGCGGCAAACTGAAGGTCGTAGTCGGAACGCAGGCCCTCACCTCGAAGGACTTGAAGTTCGCCGGCCTCGGCCTTGTCGTCATCGATGAGGAACAGCATTTTGGGGCGACGGAGAAGGCGAGACTTTCCGGGCTGGCCAAGAGTATTCATGCCCTTTGGATGAGCGCCACGCCGATTCCGCGGACTCTCGCGGGCGGTCTTGCTGGCTTCAGGGATCTTAGCGTCATCGCCTCTCCGCCCATTCATCGGCTCCCGGTCGTCACAAAGGTCGCTCCTCTTTCGGATGCTGCTATTGCCTCCGCATTGCTGCGCGAACAAAGGCGGCACGGGCAAAGCTTCTTGATCTGTCCGCGAATTCAGGACCTTGATCCGATGCTGGCGCGCGTTCAATCGGTGGCCCCGGATCTCCGCATCGTCTGTCTGCATGGCAAGTTGCCCGCCGACGACATAGATGACCGAATGATGAGCTTCGTCGAAGGCGCGGCGGACGTGCTGCTGGCGACCAACATCGTGGAGAGCGGCCTCGATATCCCACGTGCAAACACGATCGTGGTCTGTTGGCCCGAAAAGTTCGGTCTTGCGCAACTTCATCAGCTCAGAGGAAGGGTGGGCCGCAGCGGGATACGGGCGTTTGCGCATTTGCTGACCGATTCGGGCTCGGAGCGATCTGAGAAACGGTTGGCCGTTTTGGAGGAGTTTAACAGACCCGGCGCGGGTTTCGCGATCAGTGCGCGGGATCTGGACCTCAGGGGAGCGGGGGATGTGCTTTCAGAGCGGCAGTCGGGCCATGTGCAGGTGTTCGGGCCGGTGCTCTACAGCCACCTTCTGAAATTGGCCTCGGAGAAAGCCGACGACAGAACAGCCGACCTGTGGGTGCCTGACCTGAATCTGCCGGTAGGGGACATGTTGCCCGCAGGCTACGTGCAATCGGAGGCGGTGCGGCTGGAAATCTACGGCCGCGTCGCCAGATGCCGAAGCGAAGATGAACTGGACGATATCGAGGAGGAGACCTCTCGTCGCTTCGGCAGATTGCCTTCGTCGGCCCGCGATTTCTTTGCCGCAGCAAGGCTCAGGATCGACTGCAGGCGAAGGGGGATCATAAGACTTGATGTCGGCCCGGATGCCGTGGCCGCGACATTCCTGCCGGGACGACTTCGGAAATCCAGGGCGCGATCCCTGCAACGCGATGGCGATCGGGTTGTCTACATCAGCCAAGGACGCGAGGGATCGCTTAGGACGGTCGAAGAGTTCCTCGACCTTCTGGATGAGTAATCGCGGCGCTGCTATTCAACTGAAATGAGAGACAACCGATCCTCGTCTCCGGCTCGGGCCCTGAATCCGGAAACGGAGATTCCGAGCAATCGCATCGTCTTCTTTGGGGGCATCAGATGCTTCGGCAGGTCGAGGGCAAGGCTCGAAAGATCGCTCGCAGTGGCGATGACAGCGCCCGACCTGTTGCGGGTGATCAATTCGAAATCGGAGAACCTTACCTTGAGCGTCGGCCTCGCGCGCCCTTGGCCTCGCAGTGGCGCCAAACTTTATGGATGAGCGGCTGTAGTTCCGCTGCCAGAGCCTCGTAGTCCGCCAAGTCCTGTGAGAAGGTGTTCTCGGCGCCGACGAACTTCCGAATTCGGTGAGCTCTAACTGGGCGTCCGTCGATGCCGCGCGAGATCCAGTAACAGTAGCTACCCGAGTAGGCTCGGGGGTTCGAGTCGCTCCAGTAACTCTTGATCGGCGTCGGGATCGCGGCGGCAGCGGGTGAGGGTAGGCCACGGCGGAGCGATTTTCGTCAACCGTGCCAAAGCGAAGTGCCCCTATTATGCCCCGGCTCTTTTGGGGCACACCTCCAGGGAATCGATTCTCTAAGTCGTTGATTATGAAGGCTTGATGGTGGACGCACAAGGGATCGAACCTTGGACCTCTCCCGTGTGAAAAGCCGCCGCATCATCGCAACGGCTTCCGGTAACGCTCTTGGAAAGATCAGGCGGCAAGTTTGGTGCGGATCTCGTCAGCGTGATTACCGGCGCCATCAGACGAATGAATTCGATCAAGACCGCAGGATGATCCCTTACGCGCGTTTTCCCATCGGCACCACGTTTCCATCACTCCGCAGCACCAGGGACACGACTGCCGCCCTTGCGAGGTCTTCCAAGGCGGTCGCAATGTATTTCGCGTAGTGCTGCTCGATCATTTTGACTGAGGTGTTGTGCAGTTTGGCGACCTGTTGGATGGGCAAGCCCTTTCGGAGACCGCGCACGATGCTCGAGTGCCGCAAAGCATAGGGAATCGCGTCGCAAAAATGCAACGCTCACAAAATGTCTCAGGATTCCAGCGCTATAAGAAGGGAGGTCGTCCAGCGTCGATCGGATTCAATTGCCAAATGACTCCAACTTAGAAGCGGTCTAAATATCTGAGATTGCAAGGGAATTATCGCTCCCATATAGAGTGACTCTGCGGTTGCAAGCAGGAAGGCGCTCCAACGCATCCTTGCGGCCGAGGGCGTGTTCCGTGGCGTTCGATGTCCAAGACCTGTTTCGGCGGCATAGCCAGGAGCTGAAACGCTTCCTGCGGCGGCGCGGTCATAGCGCCGAGACGGCCGCCGACATCACCCAGGACACCTTCCTGCGGGTACTGGCGTCGCCGCCGGCCGAGGTTTGCTCCAACCACAATCCCAAGGCCTATCTGTATCAAGTCTCGCGCAATCTCAGCGTCAACCACCACCGCCGTGAAAGCCTGATCCAGACCACCGACCTTGATGACGCCGCCAAGGTCGCCGATCCGGCGCCGTCGGCCGAGAGCGTCGTCTATTCGCGTCAGTGCCTGGCGCAGACACGGCAGGCACTTGCCGAGTTGCCCGAGCGCACGCGCATGGCCTTCGAGATGCACCGGCTCGGTGAGCGCACCATCCAGGAAGTGGCGGGGGAGTTGAACCTGTCGACCGGACGGACCTGGGGGCTGATCCGGGAGGCCTACCGGCATCTCTTGACGCGGGTCGACGATCTCTGAGCTTTTTTTCAGCTCTGGTGTGAAATTCGCCGCTGCTCGCCTGTATTAGAAGGGCAGGCGCGATTCTCCGACCTATGGTTGCGGCCTGTCGAAGGAATACGAATGAGCGAGGCGAGGCCAGACCAGGATCGGCTGACGGACGAGGCTATCGATCTCGTCATTCGGCTGCAGAATGACCCCGAAAACCTGGTCGCGATCGAGATGGTGCGGGCTTGGCGGGCACGCGGCCCCGAGCACGAACGCATCTGGGCGCGTGTCGCGAAAGTCCACGGCGCCGCCGGCAAAATCCTAACGGACCGTCGCAGGGCCAAACGCCGCGAAAGCCTGGGGCTGACGCGGCGAAACTTTGTGATAGGCGGCGCGATCGGCCTCGGTGCGATCGGCACCGGCTATTCGCTCCTTCCGGATATCCTGATCCGCAGCCGCGCGGATCACATCACCGGCAAGGGCGAGATCCGCCGCGTCTCCCTCCCTGACGGAAGCGTGGCGACGCTCGGACCGGACAGCGCGATCGCGGTCGATTTTGCGGCACAGCGTCGCCGCATTGAGTTACTGGCAGGCATGTCCTTCTTCGACGTTGCGTCAGAGCCACAGCGCCCGTTCTCCGTGCAGATGGCCGAGCTGACGGCGACGGCGTTGGGAACGGCTTTCGACGTTTCCAACGATGCCGGCATGCTCAGCGTCGTGGTGGATCACGGCGTTGTCGAGACGCGAGCGCCCAGTTCGCCGCTCGCGACAGGGGCGAGGCTTCAGGCCGGCGAATGGGTGACGTTCGATCGTTCGACACATGCTGTCGAGCGTGGCTCGCGCGAGGCGAGCCAGATCGCTTCATGGCGCGACAATTTCATCATCGCCGAGAAGGAGGCGGTGTCGGCGCTGGTTGCCCGTATCGGCCGCTGGATTCCGGGCCGCATCGTGATGGCTGACCCGTTCATCGGTGCACAGCGGGTGAGCGGCATCTTTGATTTGAACGATCCTAAACGCGCGCTGGAAGCTGTTGTTCATCCAGCAGGTGCACGCGTCCGCCAAGTCTCCACCTTCCTTACCGTCATTTCCCCTCTCTAAGACCATCATATCCCCTCTCTAAAAAAGTTTCGCCAAAAAGTGAAAATTCCGAAGCCCCAATTGTATCAGCCATAAGGGCTGGCCCGACCAACATGTTCAGGCACCGCAGGCCCCCCAACGAGAAACTTGGAGTGGCTTTAACATGGGGCGCGGGGCTCGAATGTTCGCTGACAGGACCAGAAGAAGCAGGCCGCTAATCGCGGCGCTGATGATGACGACGGCGATCGTCGGCAGTGTCGTCGCAGTCACGGGCGCCGCCTTCGCGCAGAGCGCAGCGCAGCCATCGTTTAGCGTTCCGGCGGGCCCGCTCAATCGCGCGCTGACGACCTTCGGCCGACAGGCTGGCTTGCAAGTCACCTATCTCGCGAGCATCGCGGCCGGCATGAGCTCGCCCGGTGTGTCCGGCCCGCTGTCGCGCGAGCAGGCGCTCGCGCGAATCCTGCAAGGCACTGGGCTCACCTACAGTTTTACGAACCCGACAACGGTCACGATCTCGCAGCCGAGTGCGGCTGGTAGCGCTGGCGCGCTGCCGGCCGGCGCGATTCCGCTCGACACGATCGATGTGCAAGGCGCAAACCCCAATTCAACGATGACGCCGATGGCGCCCTATGCGGGAGGGCAGGTGGCGACCGGCGGGCAGGTCGGCATGCTCGGCAACCGCAGTGTGATGAACACCCCCTTCAGCCTCACCAGTTACACGAGCAAGCTCATCAAGGATCAGCAGGCGCGGACTGTTCAGGATGTATTGAACAATGATCCCTCTGTTGTAGCGAGCTCTTCGAGCGGTACCCCCCACGATTATCAAGTCATCCGGGGATTTGGGGGTTACGGAATCGACGGAACCCGCACCCTCAATGGTTTGGCGGGTATGGCACCCCTGTTTTTCCCGTCGTCCGACTACATTGAACGCGTGGAGATTCTAAAAGGCCCAAGCGCACTCCTGAACGGTATGACGCTTGCGTCCGCAGCGGTCACCGGCGCTATTGGTGGCTCGGTCAATCTAGTCACGAAGCGCGCAACGGATGAACCGATCACGCAGCTGACTACGCGCTATGTGTCGAACTCCCAAATTGGTACACATCTTGACGCCGGCCGTCGTTTCGGAGCTAGCAACGAGTTCGGTATCCGATTCAACGGATCTATCGACGGCGGTCATACGCCAATCGATACACAACACTCGAAACTCGGTACCGCGGCGCTCAACCTCGACTATTCCGGCGAACGTGTCCGACTGTCGGCAGACTTTGCACATCAATCCCAAAAGCTGGATCCGAATGGGGTATATATCCAGGCCCGGTCTGTCGCCGGCTCGCTATCATCCTTTCCCCGCGCACCAAGCTCGACAGTGAGCCTCGTTCCTCCCGGGTCGGAATATAAAACCAAATCAACCGTGGGCATGATACGAGGCGAAGTCGATATACTTGAGAACGTCACAGCCTATGCCGCCATAGGTAAGCAGATTTCAGAAGCCGACTTGAATGGCTACGAAAAGGTCCGGCTGCTCGACGGCACCGGCCGATACAGTATCGCGCGAGAGATACAACACTATTCGCGGGACATCCTATCTATGCAAGGCGGCATTCGGGCCAAAGCGAATACTGGCCCAGTGGATCACGCTTTGAGCCTTAACCTGTCTCGGTCAGAGCTTACGTACAAACGCGCAGAGTCCGAAGGATCCGCTTCGATAATAGAGTCGATGTATAATCCTGTATTTCCGTTCCTGTCCTCTGTTGCTGATCCCGGCGATCCCAAGAAGAGCTCCCAGACGACGGCGTCCAGCATTGGCTTTGCAGACACCTTATCTATATTCGATGAGCGTATGCAGTTTTTGGCCGGAATTCGCTATCAGGAAGTGGGTATCAAAGACTTCAATAGGACAACAGGACTGCTATCCTCGAAATACGAGGCCAATGCCTGGACTCCTGCGTTTGGGCTGGTCGTTAAGCCGTGGGAAAACGTTTCGCTCTATGCCAACTATATCGAGGATCTGAGAGCAGGAACCATCGTCGGCACGACGTACGCGAATGTTGGCGAGGTATTCCCGCCGTACGTCAGCAAGCAGTACGAGGCCGGTGTCAAAGTCGACTGGGGTCAGGTGACGACGACGTTGGCTGTATTCCAGATCGCCAAGGCCGCTTCAATTTCGATAGACGATCCCGCGGGCGGGAAACCAACATTGGAGCAGAACGGAGAAGAGCGCAATCGCGGCATCGAACTGAACGCCTATGGCGAACTCATGCCCGGCGTTCGCCTGTTGGGCGGGCTCACCCTGCTCGACGCCCGCCTGACCAAGACCGAAGGCGGTACTCTCGACGGCAAGAGGAACGATACCGCTCCGAAATTCCGCACGGTGATTGGAGCGGAATGGGACACGCCCTTCATGGAAGGGCTGACGCTCACCGGCCGGCTAACCCATACCGGTGATGCGGTTGTGTCAACCTCCTCCGGCGTCACTATTCCATCATGGACCACACTAGACCTTGGCGCACGCTATACCTTCAATTCTCCGTGGAACGAGAAGCCGGTCACTGTCCGCTTCAATGTCGATAATGTCTTCGACAAAGACTACTGGGCCGGTACTTATGCGTCTGGCTTCGTGTACCGAGGTCAGCCGCGCACCTATCGCCTCTCAACCACGTTCAATTTCTGAACCATGATCGTGGTGCTAGCATTGACTTTGACCGTTCTAGGCTGTGCGTGCCTCTACCTTGCCAGCCCAAATCAGAAATGGCTGTCGCGGGTTTCACCGCGACGGCCGTTGCTGGCGGCCGGTTGCCTGCTGTTGGTGGCCGGCCTCATCGCATGGATCGCGGCATTTCGTCCGCTGTCGCGGCCTGTTCGTGACCCTGCATGTCACGATGGTTTGCCTGTTCGCCTTCCCTTATGTCGCCGCGCTCTGCGGCGTCGAGCGGGCGAACTGACATGGCCAGCGAAATCCACCCCGATTGGTGGGGTAAGGCGAGCGCTGGCGCAATCCTCGGTTTCGGTTTGGCGCTCTCGCTGGTCGGTTTGTATGCCTACCTGGGCCCGGGCGGCATAGACGCTCCGACTGGACGCTACTCGCTGATGCGCCACCTGGAAGCGTTCGTCTGGATCGCGGTGTTCGGCTTCTGCTTCCTGTTTCGCAGCGGTCGCGCGGCTTGGACATGGCTCGGCGCGGCGAACCTGATCGCCTTCGCGGCGCTGTTTGCCTGCCGCTTCTATTTCTTCGCGTGAGGGCAACATGATCCGCGCCGATATCGTCAAGCACTATAAGACAGTCCACACATGGACCGGCATCAGTTGCGGCTTAGCTCTGTTCATCGCCTTTTATGCGGGCGCGCTCACCATGTTTCAGGAGCCGATAGCACGCTGGGCATCGCCGCCTGCCGCAGGTGTCGCTGCGGTTCCTTTGGACGACGCGGGCCGTCTCCTCGAATTGGTCGTCGCCGCCCATCCTGAAGCGCGCAAGGAAGGCATCACGCTGCATTTGCGGGGACATGAGAACGAACCCGCGCGGGTAACTTGGGAAGAAGACGCGGCGCATCAAGAAGGCCAGCCGCACGAGCACGTCCATTGGTGGGCGACGCTAAAACCTGATGGCACGCTGCTGTCGAAGCAGGAGGAGCCGTCCGAACTGGCGGAGTTCATCAATGCAATCCACATGCGCGTCGGGATTCCAGAGCCGTGGGGATCGTATTTCATGGGGGTGGTCTCGCTCCTCTACGGTGTGGCGCTGATCGCCGGCATGATCGTGCTGCTGCCGTCACTCACCAAAGATTTTCTGGCTCTGCGTGTCGGCCATAACCTCAAGCGCATGTGGCTGGACGCGCACAACGTCGTCGGAGTTACAGCACTCCCGTTTCACCTTGTGATGGCGGTGACCGCAACGGCATGGGGCTTCGGCGGCCCGCTCTGGTCCGCGCAAGAGAGCGTGATCTTCGGTGGCAGGCAAAAGGTCGTGATGAAACGCGATTTCGAGCGGTGGACCGCGCCTAACCCCACCGGGGAAGCGGATGTAATGATGGCGCCCGGGCAATTGCTTCAACGCTTGCACGCTCAGGTGCCCGATTTTGAGCCTAAGGTCATGGTCTTCAAGAATTTCGGAGATAAAGCCGCTGCCGTGAGATTCGTAGGAGCCGAGCGCGGCTATGTTGGGCATACAAGCTTCGGAGGCGTCATGCTCAGCGCCGTGACCGGCAATCTCATCAAGGATAATCGTGCATCGCGCCAAGACCCGGACCGGCGAGCGTCGACAACAATCTTCGCCCTCCATACAGGGGAGTATGGCGGGATCACGATCACATGGGCCTATTTCTTCCTCGGATTTTCCGGGGCATGGCTGTTCTATTCGGGCAATCTGCTGTGGATAGAGACGCGGCGGAAGAACGCTCGCAAGGGCGGCGAGGTCGAGCAATCGCGCTCGACCCGACTGCTCGGCAGCGCGACCGTAGGCGTCTGCCTCGGCTGCGTCGCAGGCATCTCGCTCACCATCGTCGCGGCCAAATGGCTGCACGGCCGCGTCGCCGATCTCAATGCGTGGCACGCATATATCTACTACGCCGTGTTCCTCGGTTCGGTCGCATGGGCCTTCGCATGGGGTGCGGCGCGCTCGGCCGTGCATCTGCTGTGGCTGTGCGCTGCCGCGACGATGTCGATCCCGCTGACGACTGCACTGGCGCTGCTGTTCCCGGCGCTGGGCATGTGGGCGCATAGCAGTGCGGCAACCATTGGCGTCGATGTTGTCGCTGTTATCGGCGCGTTCTGCTTCGCCCGGATGGCGATCGCCACCACACGCCGGATCAGGAGCGGTCCCGCCGACAGCATCTGGTCCATCCGCAAGGCCAATGGCCGCACGGTGTCGCAAGAGGCTGCCGTGATCCCGGCGGAATGACCATGCACGGGCCCACAGCCAGGGCCTGCGCGCCGAAACTGAAAAGGCATGTCAACAAGCTTCCCGACCGGGAGGTGCGCCGCAAGCCAGCCAGCTCCGGACCTCCAGAGCAAGCCAGCCAGCGGATGCTTCCCCAACAGAAAGAGCCAGGAATGAAGCGTGCCTCTGAAGCAGCATTAGGAAGAATGCCGATCCGAAAGATTGCGCGCGTCGTGCTCGCGTCGCTGCTTATGTTTGCAAGCGTGTCCGGCCCCCTGCGCGCGCAGGAGCAACAACCGCAACAGCAACCGGCTGCGGCGCCTCAGCCACCGGCGGTATCTGCGCCACCTGCGCCGACCGCTGATCCAGCACCCGCTCCGCCTGCATCGGCCGCACCGGGCGGACCTCTCGCTGGAGTGTCTGCGGCCGATCCGTTGACAGAACCGCCGGCCGCCACACCGCCGGCGACGACGGCGCCGCGCAACACTGCCGCACGACCTGTCGCCGTGGGGCATGTTCATGCAGGCCGACATCGTCGTGAAGGCGGTGATGGTGGGGCTCGCCTTCGCCTCGCTCGTGACCTGGACGGTCTGGCTCGGCAAAGGCCTCGAACTGGCCGGTGCCAAGCGCAAGGCAAGGAGTGCAACCCGCAAGCTGCAACGCGCCGATAGTCTCACCGAGGCGACGCGCGAGATCGATGCGGGCTGGACCCGGTCGGGACCTGTGGCCGATCTTGTTCATGCGGCTGCCCGCGAGTTGAAGCGCTCGCCCGACCTGTCGGCCGAGGGCGTGAAAGAGCGGCTTGCGATCGCCTTGTCACGGATCGAGGCGAGCGCTGGCCGCAGCATGACGCGCGGCACGGGCCTGCTGGCGACGATCGGTGCGACGGCACCGTTCGTCGGCCTGTTTGGGACGGTCTGGGGCATCATGAACTCGTTCATCGGCATCAGCTTGAGCAAGACCACAAACCTCGCGGTCGTCGCGCCTGGCATTGCCGAGGCATTGCTGGCGACCGCAATCGGCCTCGTCGCCGCGATCCCAGCCGTCATCATCTACAACGTGTTCGCACGCGCTATCGCTGGCTACCGCGCGCTTCTGTCCGATGCCTCGGGCGAAGTCCTGCAGCACCTCTCGCGCGATCTGGAAAGGCACGCCAGGGTCGACGCTGCAGGTCATGCCGCAGCGACGCATTCGCGTCCTTCCGTCGATGAGCGCGCGGTTCCTGTCGATCAGCTGCCCCGCGCTGCGACGGCGCGCCGTTCGGGGGAGTAAGCTATGGCCGTCACGCTCAAGGACCCGCAGGACGGCGACCTCACCGAGGTCAGCGACATCAATGTCACACCGTTCATCGACGTGATGCTCGTCCTGCTCATCATCTTTATGGTCGCCGCGCCGCTGTCCACGGTCGATGTCGCCGTGGATTTACCCGTCTCCAACGCCCAGCAGCAGCCGCGGCCGGACAAGCCGGTGTTCCTGACGGTCAAGTCCGACCTGACGCTGGCGCTCGGCAATGAGGACATCCCGCGTAGTGGGTTGCGGGCCACACTCGACCAGCAGACCAACAACGACCGCGAGCAGCGCATCTTCGTCCGCTCTGACGGTGCCGTAGCCTATCGCGAGCTCATGAACGTCATGAATTTGTTGAGACAGGCGGGGTACTTGAAGATCGCATTGGTCGGTCTCGAAGATGTCGGGCAGGTGATCGGGCCCGGCACGCTGCCCGCGGCGCCCTCTCGAGCGGCAGGGCCGCCGCAGCCATGATCGACTGGCGTGATCCCGATGGGCGGCCCGAGCGGAAGATCACGGCGCTCTCCGTGCTGCGCTGGACCACGGCTGCGACGCTTGTGCTTGCCGTGCACGGCGGGGCGGCGTGGATGGCGCTGAATTGGAAACCGGCGGAGGCGGCAGGAGAGCCGCCACCCGCCGTGATGATCGAGCTTGCTCCGCTGGCCGTCGCGCCGGAAGCGCCGCCGCAGGACGTCGCACCCGGTCCGCAGATGACGGAGGCGCAAACCGAGCTCAAGCCCGAGGAACCGAAGAAACCAGTCGAAGACCCCGAGGAGAAGCCGGACGCCGTCGTACAAGAGCTCGAGAAGCCGATCGAGAAGCTGCCTGAGAAACCCAATGCGGACGCGGTGCTCAGCCCTACACCGCAGCCGCCGCAACCCGATCCGGTCAAGAAGCCACCGCCCAAGGCGGTCGAGAAGAAAAAGCCGATCGACCCGAAGAAGACGCGCGCACCGCAGACCACGGCGCCGCCGACCTCGCAGGCCCAGCGCGCCGATCGCGCGGCCGCGCCCAACGCCAATGCCTCGCTCGATCCCTCGATGTCGCCGGCGTCCTGGCGTGGCTCCCTGATGGCGCATCTCAACCGTCACAAGCGCTTCCCGCCGGGCGCCGCCGGCACCGGCACCGTCACTGTCGCCTTCATGATCGACCGTTCGGGCCGTGTGCTCAGCGCGCGCCTCGTTCGCGGCTCCGGCGATGCCGCCCTCGATGCCGAAGCCGTCGCGCTGCCGCGCCGCGCGAGCCCGGTGCCCGCGCCACCGCCCAATGTCGGCGGCGGCTCCGTCACGCTCGCCGTTCCGATCAGGTTCAACCGATAATGTCCCGCAAACCCATCTCGTTGACGGCTCTCTCCCTTGTCGCCGTCGTGCTAACCGTGGTGATAAACGCGGCCTTGGCGCAGCAGGCGACACCCACACCGCGTCTCGGCCGAGGCCAGGCCCCGACCGTGCAACAGCCGGCTGCGCCCGCTGCGACGCTGCCGAACGGCGCATCTTCGATCAACGAGACTTACGGCGACTGGACGGTCGATTGCCGGATCGCCGACGGCCAGAAGCAATGTCTTCTGTCGCAAGCCCAGGGCAACAATCAATCCGGCCAGCGCATCTTCGCGATCGAGCTGCATCCGCCTGCGGACGGCAAGACCGAAGGCACGATCCTGATGCCGTTCGGGCTCAATCTCGACAGCGGCGCGATCCTCAAGCTCGACGACAGGGACCTCGGCAAAGGGCTGCGTTTCTCGACTTGCGTACCCCAGGGTTGCCTGCTGCCCGTGAGCTTCCCGACCGTGGCGACTGACGCGATTCGCAAGGCAGGAAAGCTCGTCGTCGCATCTCTCAATCTGTCCAGCGGGGACGCCGTCACCTTCAACGTGTCGTTGAACGGTTTCGGCGCCGCGCTCGACCGAACGAGCCAACTCGCGAGGTAAAGCCACCAGTCCGTCATCCGATCAAGAAGCCGAAGGGAGGCTCGTATGCAAAACACCGTTGAGATGTTCGCTCGAAAACCCCTGCCGCGGCCGGCGCCGAAGCCGCCGCGGCGAACCCGACGAAGTCTGCTGGCGCGGCTGCCCACGCTCGAACGCTTCTGGGCCTCCGCCTGCCGGATGAGCGCATCCTGAAGCGGGATCTCCGCATCGACAGTATTCGCGGTTGAAGAACCGATATGGCCCAGACGGGAAAGCTGGATTCGTCAGCGGCATGGCGAACGCGCTCGCGCACGCAAGTCTCGTGTTTCATTGGCGTAACTCCTGATCGTTTTTGATGGGAGCGGGGCCACGCTTGCGGCCCCGACCTTACAAGCGGTCAGTAGTCCCACCAGGCCGGTACCCAACGAAAGACGTCGCCGGCGGCCGCCACCCGGCCGATGGATGGGAACGGCATGTGAGTCGCCGCCAGTAGCCCGCCGGTCGCCGCCAGCTCCCGCAAAAGACGGAGTCGGACGCGGATCGCCTCCTCGGGGTCGTGTTCGAAGCCGTTGTGCCAGTCGGGGTGGTCGAACGAGACCGGGAATAAGGCGTCGCCAGCGAACATCAGCCGGTCGCCGCCGGACGCCAGGCGGACCACGCTGTGCCCGGGGGTGTGGCCGCCTGTGCGACTGACGACAACGCCCGGCGCCACCTCGTACTCCTCCTCGAACGGCCGCAACTGGCTGCGGTACTCGTTCAAGAACCGCGTGGCGGCCGACCGAGCCACGTCCGCAAGCGCCGGCGGCATGGCGGTGCGGGAGAAATCGGGTGACGCCCAGAACTTGACCTCCGCGGCAGACACGTGGATCCGCAGATCCGGCCGAAGCCGGTCCTTCACCCCGTCGACGAGCAGTCCTCCAACGTGGTCAAAGTGCATGTGGGTCAGCACCACGTCGGTCACCGACCCAAGATCGATGCCGGCGGCCTCCAGTCGCAGGCCCAACTGCCCCGCCCGCGGAAAGTCCGGGTACTCCGCCCCTAGCCCGCTGTCGATGAGGATGGTCTGGCCGCCACTACGCACCACGACCTCGTTCAGCGCCCAATCGAACGCGTCCCGCGACAGGAACATGTTGTCCAGCCAGGCCCCCCGGACGGCCGGGTCGGCGTTGGTCGCCATGGACTCGGATGGCGGAGTGAGCACCCCATCGCTGATCACCAGCACGTCAATCTCACCGACCCGCAGCGCATAGCGCGACGGAACCAGCTCGTTGGGCACCGGTCTACCGGTGTGTGCGATGTTATCCAGGCTCATGTTTCTCTCCTGCTGAGTGTTCCGGATCATCTGATTCATTTTAGGACTCCTGTGCTCTATGTGACGTTCGATCTTGGTGCTGGATTTCTGGGTGGGTCGCGCTTCACGCGTGGGAAGCGCAGCCGATGCTTAGTGTGGTATTCAGAGATCGGTGACCCGCTCCGGATCGGCCGAGGCGAGCGCAGCGGCGCGCTCGGCTTTCGGCGGATAGATCCAGACGGTGTTGATCTCCTGCTTGGTCTTCTTGGCGACGTCGCCCACCAACTCCACCTTTCGCTCCCAGCCCCGCGTGAATAGCGCGCCGGCTTCGCCGAGATCGAGACAGGTGACGTAGGTCTTCTGGTGGTAGGGCCGGGTCGGAACGCCGAGGAGCTCGGCTGCGGCGTTGTTGCCGGCAAAGGCGCCCATCCGCGTGGCGTGCTGGCACGACATCAGCGCATAGTTGCCGTCGTCGTCGCAGGCGGCACGGGCCGCATCGCCGGTGGCGAAGACGCCCTGGACGCCCGGCACGCGCAAACAGCGATCGACCAGCAGGCGGCCGAAATTGTCACGTTCGGCCGGGATTTGCTGGGTCAACGGGGCAGCGCGAATGCCGGCCGCCCAGATCACGGTCTCCGTCTCGATGTGCTCGCCGTTTGAAAGCGTGACGCCGGACTTGTCCAGCGAGGCGACGCCGGCGCCGAGCCGGGTTTCCACGCCCACCTTCTGCAGGGCTTCCTCGATGACGGGGCGGGGGCCTTCGCCCATATCGGGGGCGATCGCCGGGTTGCGTTCGACGATGATGACGCGCGGCTTGGCATTCTTGCCGAGGATCTCGCGAAGCCGCGTCGGCATTTCGGTGGCCGCTTCAATGCCGGTGAAACCGCCGCCGGCAACGACGACCGTGTCGCGTCCGTTCATTGCCGGCCGATCGGCCAGGCGTTGCAGGTGTTTGTCGAGCGCAACTGCGTCATCGAAGTTGTCGACGCTAAAACCGTGTTCGGCAAGGCCGGGGATGTTCGGACGGAACAGCCGGCTGCCGGTGGCCACCACGAGGCGGTCGTAGGAGAGCGTCTTTCGCGTGCCCTTCGCCGTTGCGATCTGCACCATGCGCGACTTGGTGTCGATCGTCTCGGCGCTGCCTTGCACGTAGACGACGTCGATGGCCTTGAGGACATCGAGCAGCGGCGCGGTGAGGGTTTCGGGGTTCGGTTCGTAAAGCCGCGGACGGACCACCAGCGTCGGCTCTGGTGCAACCAGCGCGATCTCGAACTCCTCGGGCAATGCGCCCTGGATGTCGCGCAGGCGCGCAGCGGAAAGGGCGGCGTACATGCCGGCGAAGCCGGCGCCGATGATGACTAGTCGCATGTGATTTTCTCCTCTGGTTTGATCTTCTCGGGCACAGGCGCGTCACCGCCGCCGCTGCTCAAGTCGCGGCAAGCCTCGTGCGGTCGACGACGCGATTACGTGAAACGAAAGCGCCAGCTCTTACGGAGCGGTGCAGCCGGGCGTTGACGAACCCGGCGGCCAGCCGTGGCGAAAAACAATCGGCCGGGCAGAGCTCAGTCGCCAGTCCTGGTAGGGGAGCTGGGCGCCGTTCCCGGCCATGATGGAAATCACGGAATGAGCCCTTTGCGCGGGTTGTGGAATTTCCACTTCCTCGCCTGCGGCTGAAGTGAAGCGAACCGCCAACGAAAGTCCGTAGACGAGGGCGGTCGCGAGGCATTTCCGTCGTAATATGATTGCATCTCGGTTGACGAAGTTGTCCCAGGCCATTGTCTGTCTCCGTCGATTGCTGGTGTGACATGGTAATGATCTAGCCGATCAGGCCTGCAACTGCGCCAGAGCGATTGCCGTACCTAGCGAGCTATTGCTGCTAACGCATGCGCTCACGCCAATCGCTTGGGGCAGAATCGAATCTTGGCCAAGGCTGATGCTTGGCGCGCCATTTCGGACCGGGGCCACGCATGTAGTGCAGTTCGGGCCGGTAGCTGTCGCGTATATCCATAACCAGGTTGTGAACGACGCCGGCGAAGTCGGAGACTGTCTCGGCCGTCTTGCTGGCAAAACCAGACATCGCGGACCAGCGCGCAGAGGCCGGCGCGATCGCAGAGGGGCTGACGATGCTTTTCCAGATCATCTTTTTCTCCATCCGGTTGGATGTGGGAACTGTGATGATCTAGCGGATAGGAGCTGCGGCTGCGCCAGAGCGATTGCCGTACCTGTAGAGCGATTGCTGTTAACGCCTGCGCTCCGCCAATCGCTCGCTTTGCCCGGTCAGCTTTCCGAGCGCCGCAGCGAAAGCGGTCTGCGACGAATGGCCAAGCGCGGCCGCAATCGAAACGATGGATTCGTCGGTAGCACGTTCATCGCTTCTCTGGTGTCATGCGCTCGCGGGGGCGTAGTTCGTTTCGGCGGTCCAGGAATCCTTCGGTTGGCTGTACAGACACCAGAAGTGTTCGGCCACTGATGAGGCCTCCTTCGATTCCGGGGAAACAAAGGTGCAGACAGTCACTGTTGCGACGTGAATTCCCTTTTCCCGGAACGGCTCGAAAAGTCCGTGAGCCAAAGCGCGAATACCCGCCTTGCCGATGCTGATCGAAAGATAGTCCGGGCTGGGTGCCAGTGCGAAGCCACCTCCCGTCAGCAGGATCGCACCGGACTTTTGCTCTTCCATCTTCGGAGCGACAGCCTGAGCGGCGACAAGCGCCCCTCCGATGTTCACGGCGAGATCATCATTGAAGCTGTCGCGCGGCTGCTCAGAGAGGGTCGCCTTGCGCGCGGATGCGGCGTTGTAGTGCAACACGTCGATTGAGCCGTGCTGCTTCTGAACTTCCGCGACCAGTTCCGCGACGCCCTTCGGATCGATCGAGTCCACTTTGCGAGCGTTTGCCCTGTAGCCCTTTTTTACCATCTTTTCAGCCAGCTCTTGCGTCTTGGCGATGCTCCGAGCGGCCAAAACCACCTGGAAACCTTCCTTGGCAAAGCGTTCGGCGGTCGCGAAACCGATCCCCGGGCCCGTTCCGATGCTGAGAAATGTCTTCATCTCCTGTTTCCTTTCGATGCTGCACTTGAGATCGGTTATGGCATCTTTGCCGAAATCATCCGCCCGTTGCCGGGAAACATCGCTTCTCGCCACGGGCGAAGAAGATGTTCACCGCATGCGTCTTCGCCAATCGCTCGGGGTTTCACCGGTCAGCTTTCGGAACGCCGCGGCAAAAGCGGTCTGGGAGGAATAGCCAAGCGCGGTTGCGACCGAGACGACTGACACATCGGTGTCGCGCAGCATGTTCATGGCCTGCTCGAGCCGGTGCTGGCGCAGCCAGGCATGCGGTGAGAGCCCGGTGCTTTCCTTGAATGCACGGCAGAAGTGGAAGCGCGACAGACCGGCATCGGACGCCAGCGCCGCGAGTGAGACGTCCGCATCGCTGTCCGAACGCAGCCGTTCGATGGCGCGGCCCAGCACTCTGGGCGATAGCCCGCCCATGATCGGCCGGAACGTTGCAGGTGAGCCGGTGTGCGCCGCGAGGAGGCGCGTGGCCAGAAGATCCGTCAGTTGGTGCCTGAACAGCGCGTCCAACGCCGCGCTGCCTTCGAGGGCGTCGGCCGCGCTCAGCAGCAATCGGGATGTAATGGGGTCGGGATGCGCCGTTCGCTCCACAAGATCGCCGGGAGTGCTTGTGCCAGCTTCGTGGGCAATGCGCTTGAGCGTTGTCAGCGGAAGGTAAAGCTGAACGACACTCAAGGGTTGGTAAATGTCCCATCGTGAGCTTGAGCCGGCCGGAATGACCGTCACGGTTGCGGGACGCGTCATTCCATTCACAAACGTTTTCCCGTCGCGGCGCTCGAACCGCACCGGCTCGGCAGGGAAAGCCATGATGACGTGATCGGCCATCGGCCGGACGACGTCGTGCAGGGGATCATGCCTCCAGAAGGTGATCGCGCCGCTGGACGAGTCCGACGCCATGCTTAAGGGTCTCGTCTTGAGCACCCTGGTCATCTCCGCATCGGCAGGACCTCGCTCGGTGATCGTCAGGCCGCGCTGGGGCGTCTCGGAAATGTCCGGCTCATTCTTCTGCGGAAGATCGCGCGTCACTGGCTTGTAACTCATGGACCTGTCCTCGCATTGAGAGACATTTCCGAGAGACATTTCGCTTACTGCCGCTAGCGCATGCGGCGCCGCCAATCGCTCGGGGTCTCGCCGGTCATTTTCCTGAAGGCCGCCGCGAAGGCAAGGATTGGATTGCAGCTCATAGACCTGTCTCGCCGTTGAGAAGCATTTCGTTTGAGCGTTCGGTGCGCGTTTTACGCGCTGTAAAGTCGCGCTCAATAAATGCGCAAGGTCGCCTTCTGCCGACGAACGAGGCAATCGACGGCCCCAAGTACTTGTGATGAGTAGCAAGGCTGTGAATGGACAACCGCACTGACGCTATTTCAGTAAGCTATTGAGCGTGTTTTCAAAAAATTGCAGCGACCAAAGTCTCCTAGACGGCCGTTCGCTGATGGCGGAGCTGATACCCCACGGGCGCGGCGACGACCCAGCTCCGCGCAACACGGATGAGGTCGACGCGTATGCTACAGGCGGGCGCCTTCGGCGCGAAGCTCGGGCCTGACGGTCGAGCGCGTCATGACCGATAACGGCTCGTGCTACAAATCCTTTGCTTTCCAGAAGGCCTGCAGGCGCCTCGGCCCCAAGCACATCCGCACCACCAGCCTGATGATAGGCGACTCAAGCCTCCGCTCTTCCCTTGATCGGCATCACCTTCTTGGGATCGAGCCAGTGGTCGATTCGATCAGCCCAATGCTGCATCAGCTTCGTGCGCGAGCCGATCAGCGCGAGCGGTCCGTGCTTCTTGTAGAGACCTTCCACAGTAGAGTTATCGAGATGCGCGAGCTGCAGCTCGATGACATCGCCATCCCATGCCTTAGCGTCCTTGATCTCTTCGTGGTGAGACAGGGTCGAGAACGTGGTCCGGAATCCGTGGGCACAATGGTCAGTCTTGGTGTCAATGCCAAGCAGCCGCAAGCGTTTGTTGAGCGTGTTGTTTGATAGCGGCGCGTCCTTCGAGCAGGAAAACGCGTACCGGCGATGCCCGGTCAGATTCTGAACGCTGCGCAGGATTGCTACTGCCTGCCGTGACAAAGGCACGACATGGTCCCAACCGGTTTTCATTTTGGCGGCTGGAATAGTCCAGCGTTCGGCATCCCAATCGACCTCGCTCCACTCCATTTCATTGACCATGCCGGGGCGGGGAATGGTCAGCGCATCGAAGCGCAAGGCAAGGCCAACAACGTCACTAAACCTCGCTCTCGTCCACGGTGCGCTGATGAGCTTGAACACGCGCGTCACGTCGCGTGGTTCGGTGACGCCGGGACGCGGCGTCGAAATGTTGGCAATCATCTGCCCATTCAGGTTGCGGAATGGATTGTAGCCGTCGCCTTCGACATCGGCATAGTCGCAGATTTGCTCACCGATGCTGCGCACGCGGTCGCGGGTTTCCAGCTTTCCCTCGGCTTCGTATGAACGCATGAACGCGAGCACGTCCGGACGCTTGATGTCCTGCCTGCACAGCTTGCCGAAACGAGCCTTGACGTAGCCGACGCGCAGCTCGAGCACCTCGATGGTCTTGGGGTCGCGCACCGCGACGATCCTGCCGCGTTTGACTTTCTCCACTTTCTTCTTCGCGAGCCACTCGTCGGCCCATTGCTCGAAAGGCCGGGCTGCCGCCTGCCTGTGCTTGTCGAGCTGCTTCTCGGTGCTCGGGTCTTTGCCTTCCTTGAGCAGGTCTTTCGCCTTGTCGCGGTCGCGCCGCGCGTCGGCGAGCGAGAATGTGCCATCCTTGCCGTTGCCGTAAGGGCCGATGGAGTAGGTTTTCTGACGGCTATGGAAGCGGTAGCTCATCCGCCACAGCTTGGAGGCCGCGTTACCTGGTCTGCTCTTGTCCGGCGTGACGAAGAGATAGAGACCGCCGCCAGTCACATCCGAAATCTTGGTGGGGCTCCACGCGCCGTTGTCGAATTTCGGTCGGGCGGCGCGGCAGTCGACGTCAGTCCTGATCTGCTTGGGGTTGGCGCACGCGCCGTCGTTCTTGCGGGCCATCTGCTCAATTCCTTCGTTCGGAATAGCGAAAGTCGCCGTGAACGTTTGTTCTCCCGATACCAACACGATACCAACAAAAATGCCAACAAATCGGACGGCTGGGATCGCATGAGAACAAACGGTGACGAACACCGATGTACGCGGAAGTGCCTATTTTTCAAGGGTTTCCGAGCACTGCGCGAACGGTTGCGGACGCTTTAGAACGGGCTTGAACAGCCTTGTTGGTGCCCCTGGCCGGAATCGAACCAGCACTCCTTGCGGAACTCGATTTTGAGTCGAGCGCGTCTACCAGTTCCGCCACAGGGGCCTTCGGTCGCGGGCCGGGAGGCCGGTGCGGCGAAGCCGGCGGAATATAGCGGGCGGCGCTTCCGGGTCAACCCGCGCTGAAGTGATTGTGGTGCGTCTCGACACCTCGGCGGTGGCGGGATAGGAGGCTGATGCCTAATTTGAGCATGGACCTATGCTCCGGAGAACGTCCGTGACATCTGAAGCCGCCCAATCCCGGCCAGTGCGCCATGCCGCCGATCCGGCGGCCGTCGCGGCGCTGGCGATTGCGGCTGTCGCGGCCGCGACGCTGGCGGGCGCCTGGTTCTTCGAGCTCGTGCTGGATATCCGTCCCTGTCCGCTCTGCCTCGAACAGCGCTACGCCTATTATCTGGCCCTGCCGCTCGCCCTGGTGGTGGCGTTTGCCGCTTCGCGCGGGGCGCCGCGGCCGATGCTGCTGGCCGGGTTTGCGGTGCTGTTGCTCGCAGCGTTAGCCAATGCCTGGCTCGGCGGCTATCACGCCGGCGTCGAGTGGCAGTTCTGGCAGGGCCCGACCGATTGCTCCGGCCCCATCGCCGATCTCGGCAGCGCCGGCACGCTGCTGCAGCGGCTCGACAGCGTCAAGGTGATCCGCTGCGACGAGGTGCAATGGCGCTTCCTCGGCCTCTCGCTTGCCGGCTACAACGCGCTGATCTCGCTGGCGATGGCGGCGATCGCCGTGTGGGGCATCGTGTCGGCCAAGCGGGCCGCGTAGGCCGGGCGCTTCCAGCCGTCATTGCGAGCGCAGCGAAGCAATCCACGTCTCCGCAAGTTGCGCTATGGATTGCTTCGCTGCGCTCGCAATGACGATGTTGAGACGGTGGCTGCGACAAACTGGCACGACAGGCAAATCAGTCAAAACCTGTCCAGCCCCTCGCACAAAAATATTCCGCTTTCGTTCTCACCCAAATCATCGGCATAACTCCGCCCGTCTCACGGCAGATGAGGGGCGCTTCGCGATCGTCACGAACGTGCGGTGAGATGCGGTGGACGCAGATGGCGCGCTAGACGTACGCGCCTTAAGCGTACGGCGAAGTCGTGTGGTTCGGGCGCCGCGGTGCTGGCGCTAAGTTGGCGGGAAGTGTCCCGCCGGCGACGGAGGCAAAAGAGCCGTTCTCCGGGAAGAGCACGAAGTAAGCCGTAAAGCCATTGCGCAGGGAAGGCCGGAATGCTCCCGCTGCCCTGTATGCTCGTGTGCACTTTTGTTTGCGCAAATCGCACACGGGACCGCGGGTGCAGCAAGCACCCGGTCTTCCCTGCGCCCTCTGATCAAGAGGGCGGGAAGTTGATAGCAAACCTCGGGCGCAACGCGCCGCGAGATCGCGAAGTCATATCCTACGAAATCCGCTTGCAATGCCGGCCACCCTAATCGTCCACATCCTCCTGCGGACGGCCGAACAGATGAATGATCCCCGGCGTGGTAATCGAGACGAACACGAAGCGCGACAGATGATGGGCGCCGACGAAAATCGGATCGATATGCAGCGTGAGCGCCAGAGCCAGCATGGCGTCCATCGCGCCCGGTGCAAAGGCGACCACGACGTCGGCGAAGCGCACGTTGGTGGCCAGCAGAATCACGGTGACGAAAATGGCGGAGATGAGAATCGCGACGGCGAACGAGCCGAGCCCGGCATTGATGTGGCTGAGCAGCGTCGACTTGCTGATCCGCGCGAACCGCGTGCCGATCACGGCGCCGATGCCGACCAGCGCCACGCCGCGCATCCAGGGCGGCAGGCCGCCCTCGATCAGGCCGGTGCCGTGCAGCACGGCGGAGGCGATCATCGCGCCGAACATCCAGCTCGCCGGAAATTTGGCCAGCCGCAGCAGCAGCGCGACGGCGATGGCCGCGGCGGCCAGCACAGCGAGTTCGAGCGGCGAGGCGATAAGGCTGGCCACCTCTACCGGCGCCGTCGGCGCAATCCCGGTAAACGCCAGCACCAGCGGCAGCGCGGCGGTCAGGATGATCACGCGCATGGTCTGCACCACGGCGATCGCGGCGACATCGGCGCCCTTCTCGGCGGCGAGCATGGTGATCTGCGACAGCGCGCCGGGGCTGCCGGCGAGCAGCGCCGAGGTCTGGTCCCAGCCGTGCACGCGCTGCAGATAGAAGCTCGAGCCGAAGGTCGAGCAGAATGTCGCCAGCGCCAAGAGGCCGATGGTCAGCGGATAGGCGCTCATGTGCTGGATCAGTTGCCGCGACACCAGCGAGCCCAGCGTGATGCCGAGCAGCACCAGCACGGTCTGCGTCAGGATCGGCGGCATGGTGACCGGTCGCCCCGCCAGTGCGGCGATGCCGACGGCGGCCATCGCGCCGGAGATCAGCCCGCCCGGCAGGTTAAGCCACTGAAACAGCAGGCCGCCGGCGGCGCCGATGACGAGCGTCTCGAGCGTGCCGAAAATTTTGGCGCGGTCGGCAACGGCGGAGGAAAACGAAGCGGGGATCAGGCTCACGCCGCCTTATGGCAAATCCGCCATCGACGTACAAATGCGCCACGCGATTGCAGCAATGCGCGGCGGCGGCGGCGATGGCCCGTCGGCGTCATAAAAAATGCGGAAGGTCCCGCTACGGTCCTCACGCAGGAGGGCGGGCGGTTACTTCGCCTTTTCGGCGGCGGCCTTCTTGCACTCGGAGCGGAATTTCCTGCGTTCCTTGCCGTGAAGCCCCTTGGCATCGGCTTCCTTCGAACATTCGAGCGAGGCGGCAGTGCGCGGCTTCCCGGCCTTCTTTTCCGCCGGCGCCTTGGTTTCGGTCTTGGTCGCCTCGGTCTTGGTCGTCTCGGTCTTGGCCGGAGCCGTGGTCTGTGCGGACGCGGCGCCCATCAACAGAAGGGAAGCCACGGCGGTCGCGGCGGCAAGGGAGGAGATCTTCGTCATGGGGCACCTCGGATTGAAAACCAGGGCGCAACCGTCGCGCTGCGATACTGAACCACAGGTGAATGAAGCTGAACGGGTCGCCACAAAAATTTTACCGGAGGATCGTTCTGCACGTTGCCGCAAGCTGAGGTTGCGCTAGGATGGCGCTCGCAGATGACTTCTCCAAGGAGACCAGGGATGACTATTCAAGCAAGAATACTGGGCGCGATTGCGATGTCGGGTTTGGCTGCGCTGGCGATGACGTCGCAGGCGAGTGCCCTGACCGCGCAGGAATGCAGCGCCAAATACCAGGCCGCCAAATCAGCCGGCACGCTCGGCGGCCAGAAGTGGAACGACTTCCGGAAAGCCCAGTGCGGCGCCGACGCTACGGCCGCACCGGCGGTCGCGGCCCCCGCCGCCGAGCCCAAGGAAGCCGCCAAGAAAGAATCCAGGAAGGAAGCCAAGGAAGCTGCAAAGCAAGCTGCGGCGCCTGCTGCTCCGGCAGGACCTGCGGTCTATCCGAGCGCCGTCGATCCGAAATATTCCAAGGAGACCGCCGGCAAGGCCCGCATGCACACCTGCGTGGATCAGTACAATGCCAACAAGGCCACCAACGCCAATGGCGGCATGAAGTGGATCCAGAAGGGCGGCGGCTACTACAGCGAATGCACCAAGAAGCTGAAGGGCGCGGCCTAGCCAGCAACGGAAGCGGGCGCGGCCGGAAATTTCGGCCGCGCCTACCATTCGCGGAGCAATGTTTCGGCCGATTTCGCCACCAGTTGCGCGCGCTTGCGCGGGCCCCGTTCGAGAAACAGCAGGCTCTGGCCGAACACGAAGCAATAGAACAGGAACGCCTGCGCGTCGGCTTCCTCCGCCGGCAGGCCGGTGGCGCGATAGAGATGCCCGACATTCTTCAGCCGCGCGGCATCGACGCTTGCCGCCGCGTTGGCGGCAAGCTCGTCGGACCGGGCCCATTGCCGGATCGCGAGCTCAACCGCCATGCCTTCGGTATTCATGCGCTCGGAATAGAGCGCGATCAGCGCCTTCAGCCGCTCGCGCGCGGTTGCGCCGTCGAGGCTGGTCTGCTTTTCGATCGCGGCGATGCGGCCCGCGCTCCAGTGCTGCAGCATGGCCTCGAGCAGGGCCGCGCGGTCGCGGAAGCGGCGGTAGAAGCCGCCCTTGGTGACGCCGAGTTTCTTGGCCAGCACCTCGACCCGCACCCCCTCGACGCCGGACCTGGCGATTTCCTCGAAACCGGCCTCGATCCAGCTCTCGCTGCGCACCTCGCCGGTTCGCGCCTCTCCGGTTCGCGCTTCTCCCTTGGCGTCGCTCATGGTCCGGCCTCACCGACTGTTGATACGGTACCGTATTGCTAACCCGGACGAGGTCTGATACGCTACCGTATCAATATTAAAAGGCGGGAGCGAACGATGGAGACGGACGGCGTCCACATGGACCGGCAGGCGCGGAAGTCGACGCCCTTCGCGCCCGCGATCCGTAACGCGGCTGAAAAGCATCTCGAACCGGCGATGGCGTGAACCGCATGTCGCGCTTCCAGCCGAAGAACCCGGATTACCGCGCGATCGCGTTTCACACGTTCGAGCAGCAGCGGGCGATGAAGACGCTCGGCATTTCGATTACCCGAGTGGAGCCAGGAGAGGTCGATCTCGCGATGGATTATCGGTCCGACCTCACCCAGCAGCACGGCTTCATCCATGCCGGGATCATCACCGCAGGTCTCGACAATGCCTGCGGCATCGCGGCGTTTACGCTGATGCCGGCGGGCGCGGGAATTCTCACGGTGGAATTCAAGACCAACCTGCTGGCGCCCGCGCGCGGCGAGCGGTTCGCCTTCCGCGCCACCGTCGTCAAGCCCGGCCGCACGCTGACGGTGTGCGAGGCCCGCGCCTATGCGGCGCATGACGGGGCCGAGACCTTGATCGCGACCATGAGCGGCACGCTGATGGCACTGGCTCCCCGTGAGGACGCCGCGACGGACAGGGCGCACATGCCGGCCTGACCCTGCTGCGGTGCATATTTATGCTATCGGCATGGCGGGGCGTGAAAAATCCTTCTATGGTCCCGCCGTGCAATTGAGTCTGTCAACTTGATCATCTCTGCCGCGCAAGGCGTGCTGGGACTGGCGTCGGGGATGCTGGTCGGATTCTCGCTCGGCCTGGTCGGCGGCGGCGGCTCGATCCTCGCCGTGCCGCTGATGGTCTATGTGGTCGGCGTGGCGGAGCCCCATGTCGCGATCGGCACCAGCGCGATCGCGGTGGCTGCGAACGCCGCGATTAACCTGTCCAACCATGCGCGCGGCGGCACCGTGATCTGGTCCTGCGCGCTGATCTTCGCCGTGGCCGGCATGGCCGGCGCCTTCGGCGGGTCGATCCTTGGCAAGATGGTCGACGGCCAGAAGCTGCTGGCGCTGTTCGCGCTGGTCATGATCGTGATCGCGCTGTTGATGCTGAAGACGCGTTCGCGGATCGGCCTGCCTGACGTCAAGGTCTCGATGTCGAACATGCCGGCCATCGTCGGCCTGGGCCTCGCGACCGGGACGATATCGGGATTCTTCGGCATCGGCGGCGGCTTCCTGATCGTGCCGGCCCTGATGCTGGCGACCGGCATGCCGATCATGAACGCGGTCTCCTCCTCGCTGGTCGCGGTCACCGCGTTCGGCCTGACCACGGCCGCCAGCTATGCCTGGTCGGGCCTGGTCTCGTGGGCACTGGCAGGACTGTTCGTGGCGGGCGGCATCGCCGGCGGATTGGCCGGCACGCGTGCGGCGCGGCACCTCGCCGAGCGCCGCGGCGCGCTCAATATCGTGTTCGCCGTGGTCATTATTGCGGTGGCGCTCTATATGCTGGCGCGTAACATATCCCTATCTCAGCCGTAGACGGGAAATGGCAGCCCTTCGCGAGACCCATATGAAGCGATCGAACAATCCGGCCGGGGCCAACCCGGGATGCACACGTCGTAAGGCGCTCGGCCTGCTTGGCGGCGGTGCTGCGCTGCTCGGCGCCGGCGCGGCGTCGCGATCGGCGTTCGCGCAAGGCGGCGACGACGTGCTGACGGAAGCGCTGGTGCTGCGCGACCCCGATGTGCCCGCGGCCGGCAATCCCGACGGCGACATCAACATCGTCGAATGGTTCGACTACAATTGCCCGTATTGCCGCAAGATCGCGCCCGAAATCCAGCAGGTGGTGCAGGACGACGGCAAGGTTCGCCTGGTGCTGAAAGATTGGCCGATCCTTGGCGAGGTCTCGAAGTTCGGGGCGCGGATGGCGCTGGCGGCGAAGTATCAGGGCAAGTACATGGCCGCGCACGAGGCGATGATCGGCGTCAGTTCGCGGCTGACCGAACCGCGCATCCGCGAGTTGCTGGCCGGCGCCGGCATCGACATGGATCGGCTCAACCGCGACGCCACCACCAACGCCAAGGCGATCGACACCATCCTCGCCCGCAACCACGATCAGGCGGTGGCCTTCGGATTCAAGGGAACGCCGTCCTTTATCGTCGGCAAGTTCCGCGTGCCGGGCATCCTGAACATGGCGGAATTCGAGATGGTGATTGCCGACGCGCGCAAGGCGAAGAAGAGCAACTAGCGCGCATCAAAACGCCGTCGCCCGAGACGACGGCGTTTGAATGTTGTGATGATCCCGCAGGAAACTATCGCGACGAAATCTTGACCCAGTCCTCATGGGCGCGCGTTTTCAGCGCCTTCCAGTCCTCTGCTGCGACATCCCAGTTGACGAGGGTGCGGTTGGCCTGCGCGACCTGGCCGCTGGCGACGCTCGATGTCCGCATGGAATCGTAGACATAGACGCCGAGAACCAGCAGCAGCGCACCCAAAATCATCCCGACAAACGTCCGCATGGCAATTCCTCCGTGACCGGCTGATAACGCAGTGCCCGGAGGAAGGTTCCGCGGCCTACGAACGCACCTTGGCAGGCGCGGGACGGGGGGCGGTGGCGGAAGGGACCGCCGCCGCTGCCGTCGCCAGATTGAGCGACTTCAATTCATCCGGCTTGAACACGAAGAGCTTGTCATGCGGCGTTTCCATCGCGTGCACCCAGACCTGCAAGTTGACGCCCATGTCGCCGAGATAGCGCTGGCAGCGCGCGGAAATATTCTGCGCCACGTTCATCTCGTCGCGTGGCAGACCGCCTGCTGAACCGATCGCCGCCACCTGATGCACGCCGATGATCGCCTTGTCGCCGACGCGGCGCTCCACGCCGCCCGCGAACACCAGCGGGCAGGATGACGCGCAGTATTTCCCGGGCTCGATCTCGGTCGCGAAATTTTTGTCGCGAATGAGCCGCCCCATCGCCAGTGCGTCGGCGACCGAGCCGCCCGGCGAGTTCAGCACCACGGTCTTGATGTAGTCGCCACGCCTGGAGACTTCGGCGGCGAATGCTTCGGAAATCCCCGGCGTGATGGTGCCGGTCGCCATCAGCTTGCCGCCGCCCGCCAATTCGAACGTCATCGGCTTGGCCATCACGCCATCTGCCTGCGGCCGCGGCGTCAGGCGTTTGCCGCCGTCGGGCGTGAGCGGCGCCAGGATTGACGGCACGATGTCGGGGAGGCCAGGCGAGGGCGTATCGTGGCTTACCTCGGCGGCCGAATCGGGCGTGCCGATCCAACCGTTCATGCCGGCAAGATCGGCCGCGAGCACGAGAATCGTGACGGTGACGACGCTGCGAAAGATAAAGCGCAGGATCGCCTCGTCGGGATTGGCTGCAAGGAAAGCATGAATGCGCTGTTGAAACGTCGCGGATGGCTGCATGACGACACCTATTTGGTATGCCGTGCCGACGATAGCGGGGTGACGTTTTCCTCGGCTGCCGTCGCAGCATCAGGCGCAGGCTCGTCGCCAGCGGATTCAACAACATCGGGCTGCGCCACGCGCCGCGCTTCCTCGACCTGGCGCGCCATCTGCAACGCCGCGACCAGTTCGCCCGCCGTCATGCCGGAGGCACTGAAGGCCGGCAACCCCTCGCGCCGGATCGCGGCGTGCACGACGCACAGGATCAGCACCAGCACGGCCGGCATCAGGTCGATCGAGATCGCGCCCGCCCAGCTCGGAATGAAATCGCCGGCGTAGCGAAGCACGGCTTCGGCGGGCGACATGGTCTGGAACCGAACCGGCTCGACGCGCGGCAATGCCAGTATCTTGTCGGCTGCCTCAGCGAGTGATGTCGCCTGCGCGGCGATCGAGCTCTCGACCTTGCCGACCACGGCGGTCTGCCGGTCCGCGAGGTCGGTGGTACGGCCGCCGGCGGCTGGCGCGATGAAGCCGGATGACAGGGACGTCGCCGCACGCTTGACGGCGGGTGCCACCGAGGTCTGCTGCAGGTTGGTGATCACGCCGCTGAGCGCCAGCGACTCGGTGGCGAAAGCGTCGCTGCGCGTCGAAATCGGACCGCGGTCGGAAATCAGTTCGCGCATCTTCGTCAGATGCTTGCCGCCCTGTTCGAACAATGCCGAGACGCGTTTGCCTGACGCCTGGACCTCCTGACCGAGACTGTCGAGTTGCCCGGACATTTGCGTCAGAAGCTGCACGACAGTGCCGGAGCCCGCGGTGCCCGTGAGCGAGCCGGCGCGCTCGGCGTCGGCTAGCCTGGAAAACCGCGATGAGGCCAACTGGATATCTGGCAGCAAGCCTTGCGCCGCGATGGCGTTGCTGTTGGCGGTATCGAGGTCGCGGGTGTAGTTCTGGACCGTGATGGCGAGATGCTGCTGGATCGCGGCCGCGCCCGCGAGCGCCGAGGCGTTGAGCCAGGACGACATCGCCACGATCATCAATGACCCGAGCAGCATGCAGCCGAACATCAGCGCGCGCCCGGTACGATCCACTACATGCGGCATGAACTGCATGAGGAAAATCCAGAAGGCGTAGATGCCGACCGAGACCGCCACCGAATAGATCACGGCGGCGAAGAACACCGTGGTCGGGCTGCCGTTGAGCAGCTCGCGGACACCGAGATAGGTGTAGACCCCAGCCGCAAGCGCCAGGATCGCGGTGGTCAGTTTCAGCGTGATTTCGAGGCGCGCGACGCCCTTCGAGAGAAGCAGCGAATTGGAGGCTCGCGCCGTGGCCGCCGGAGCGGTGAGGCCGGTGTTCGTGGGCATGACGTATCCTGTCGCGGTTCAATGAACCGTTCTGATCAACGCCCCCACGCTGTTGCTGAGTGTTTCAACGAATAGAGAGAAATTCCGACGAGATTGTGTCGGCAGCGCCTTCAGGCGGTTAGCCTTCGCCGCCCAGCCACTGCAGGATTTCCGCGTTCATCTCGCGCGGATAGGTATGGCTGAGATCGTCGAGCTCGCGATAGGTGACCTTGGCACCCGCGGCCGACAGCGCCTGGCTGGTCTGCCGCGCCACCTGCACCGGGAACATCCAATCGAGCCGGCCGTGCACGATATGAACGGGCAGGCCGCGCAACCTGTCGGCATCGGCCATTTCCGCCATCAGCGGATGAAATGTCGCCGACACCGGCGCGAGATGGGTGAAAGGCGAGGCGCCATCGAACCCCGTCACGTAGCAGAACGTGCCGCCGTCGCTCATCCCGGTCAGCAGCATTCTCTCTGAATCAATGTTCCAGCGCGCCCGCACGGCTTCCAGGATGCGCATGAGGTTCGGCGTATCGGTATCGTCGCCCATCAATGCCCAGGTGCTGCCGGTGGCGGTCGGTGCGACCAGGATCGCGCCGCGGCTGCGGGCGTCACGCAGCCAGCTCCAGAGGAAGCCGCGGCCAGTGCCGCTGCCGCCGTGCAGCGCCATCACCAGCGGCCATGCGCGGTCGGGCGTGTAATATTCCGGCACGTAGAGCGAGAAGCCGCCGCGGCTGCCGGGCTCGTTCTGGTTGTGGAAGACGCCGGTGTTTGGGTTGGCCGGCGCCGCCAGCCGCGCCGCGAGATCGGTGTCGTCGCGCAGTGCAGGATCGACAAAGAACTGGTTCACCGGCGGCAATCTTGCCGACAGCGCGTAGAGCGCTTCCTGCGCGCGCGGGACGTAACGCAGCGCGCGAAACAGGCTGACGAAATCGCCATGGCCGCTTTGCACGACGCGCAAGGCTTCGAACGCAGCGAGCGCCGCATCGCTTGCTGTTTCGAGCGGCGTCTTGATGTCAGCGAAACCCGCGGGCCATTGCTCGAGCCGCGGCCGGATCGCGCGCAGCGCGACGTCCGGCTTGCCGGCCGTTTCCATCACGCGGTCGAAGTCCGGCGGATTGAGGTAGCGCGCGACGAAGCCCAGGGCTTCCAGCGATTGCAACAGCGGCGGCAGCACGGCCACGATGTCGTCCACCACGGCCTCACTCATTACGCATTCCCTGTCCTAATGCAGCTGCGGCGCCTTCAACAGCTTGGCGCGATCGGTCGAGCTCAGCACCACGTCGAAGGTGACGCCCTCGTGGTAGACCGTGAGCGGCACGTCGACGCCGGCGGCGCCGAGCGACCAAAGCTTCCGGTAGAAGCCGGTCTGGCTGGTGATCTTGTCGCCGTTGACCGCGAGGATGACGTCGCCCGTCTTGAGCTCGGCGCGCGCTGCCGGTCCCTTGCTGGCGATGCCGACCACCACGACGCGGTTGTCGATTTCGGTGGTGTACATGCCGAGCCACGGCCGCGCCGGCTTGTTGACGCGGCCGAATTTCCTGATGTCGTCGAGCACCGGTTTCAACAGGTCGATCGGCACGATCATGTTAACGTGCTCGGCCTTGCCCTCGCGCTCGCGTTCGAGCTGCAGCGAGCCGATGCCGATCAGTTCGCCGCGACCCGAGATCAGCCCGGTGCCGCCCCAATTGGGGTGCGCGGGATGGGTGAAGATCGCCTCATCCAGCAGGTATTCCCAATAGCCGGCGAATTCCTGCTTGGCCGCGATCTGGCTGGCGACCGAGCGGGTGCGCCCGCCGGCGCCGCCGACCACCACGCGATCGCCGATCTGGGCGGCGGCGGAAGAACCGAGCGGCAGCGGCTCGAGATCGAGGTCGCCGAGCGCCTGCACCAGGCCAAAGCCGGACTCGAAATCGAAGCCGAGCGCATGGCCTTCCACCACGCGGCCGTCGCTCCGATGCAGCCACACCGCGTCGGCCTCGGTGATAAGATACCCGATCGTCAGCACCAGCCCGTTATCGATCACTACGCCATTGCCGGCGCGTTCGGTGCCGAGCGTCTCCGCGCTGAAGGCGTCAGACGGGATGATCGAATGCAGCCCGACCACCGACGACAGGGTTTTGTCGAGGTCGAAAGCGTAGTCGCCCGGGCGCGGCTGGTTTGCGGGCGGCACTCTCCATTCGGTCAAAGAGGGCATGGATGGTCTCCTGGCGAACCGGCGCGCTTCGGGGCAAGGCGAAAGCGCGGGAAATTCATGACAATCTATGCTGCAAACGGCCGTCTTGAAAGTGTCCCCTAAAATGGGCCGTCACGCGACTCATAAGAGGGCAGATTCACAAATGTTCCGCGGCAATTGAGGGTCAACCCACCTTCGCCCTTGCCCCCGACGGCATGACCCGGAAATCGCGGTTGTCCTTCAGCCAGCCAGCGCGTTCGTCGCGCAGCAAGGTACGGCGGACCTTGCCGGAATCGTCACGCAGGCCGACGGTGACGGCCTCGAAACTTTCCGGATGCTTGTAGCGGCTAAGGCGGTCGGCCAGGAACGCGGCCATGCCGTCGGCCACGGCCTGCGCGTCCGTGCTGCCGTCGAGTTCGAGGATGGCGTGCACGCGCTGCCCGAATTCCGGATCGGGCAGGCCGACGACGACGCAGGAGCGCACTTCGGGATGTTCCGTCACCGCGGCCTCGACTTCCGCCGGATAGATGTTCGCGCCGCCGCGCAGGATCATGTCGGCGAGGCGGTCGCCGAGATAGAGATAGCCTTCCGCATCGAGCCGGCCGATATCGCCGAGCGATTCCCAACCATCCGCGCGGCGCTTCGGCTCGGCGCCGAGATAGTGATAGGTGGAGCCGGCGCCGTCATTGGGCAGGAAATAAATTTCGCCGGTCTCGCCGGTGGCGACCTCGTTGCCGTCTTCGCCAATGATGCGCAGGCGCGCGGTCTCGCCGATCTTACCGACCGAGCCGCGGTGTTCGAGCCATTCAACGCCCGATATGATCGTGGCGCCCTGTGCTTCGGTGCCGCCATAGAGTTCGTAGATGCGTTCGGGCCCCAGCCACTCGATCCATTTTTCCTTCAGCCATGGCGGCATCGGCGCGGCCATGTGAAACACGATCTGCAGGCTCGACAGGTCGTAACGGTTGCGCACCTGGTCGGGCAGCGCCCAGATCCGGTGCATCATGGTGGGCACGAAATTGACCCACTGTACCCGGCTGGCCTCGATCAGGCGCAAGCATTCCTCGGCGTCGAATTTGACGAGGCCGGTGACGCGTCCGCCGTTGAACAGCGCGGTGTGCGAAACGATGAAGGGGGCGTTGTGGTAGAGCGGGCCGGGGTTGAGCAGGGAAGCGCCGAGTGCCATGCCGAGCGCCGCCGGTCCGGCGGTATCGATCACGGCAGGCTTGTGATCGAGGATCACTTTCGGCCGACCGGTCGAGCCGCCGCTGGTCATCGCCTTCCAGTAGCGCGCCACCGGGTTGTCGACTGGTTCGTCGGAAAAGCCGTCCGGCACGAAATCGGCCGGCAGCGAATTCGGCGCGTTCCAGTCCGGCTGGCCGCCGACCACCAAGGACGGCTTGAGAATGTCGAGCACGGCGGCGGCCTCGCCGCGCGGCAGCCGCCAGGTCAGCGACGTCGGCGTCGCGCCGCATTTCCACACCGCAAAGGTGGTCTCGAAAAACACATTGCTGTTGGGCAGCCCGATGGCGACGAAATCGCCGGGCTTGACGCCCTTGGCGGCGAACGCACGTGCGCGTCGGTTGGCGTTGCGCTCGAGCTGCTCCCAGGTGATGGCATCGGCGCCGTGACTGACCGCGATGGTGTCCTTCGGTTTCCGTTCGGCATACCAGCGTGGCACGTCGGCGATGGGAATGAGCATAGGGCGTTTCCGTTGGGGGCGTTGATGCCGCTCTTGTGGTTCTGATGAGGCGAGTGCCTCAGAAGTATCGTGACAGAATTGGATGGCGGAGTGAAGAGAGGCCGGAGCATGCGTGCTGGGTCGGAGCGCATTTGCCCGAACATGGATCGTTGGTGGTCCGCTGATCGAATTCGGCCCACCGCTCCTGCGGTTGCCATTTCCGACGCACAGCAGCGCGATGTTCGACCGCAAGGGATCAGCGCGCTGCGAGGCAGACCGCGAAAAGAAAAGGCCCCGCCTCGGCGGGGCCTTCCTGCGCGGGCGTCTACGCGATCGGCTCACCAGTCAGAAACGACAATGTTGCCGTAGGGTGCGTAGTCGATGGGCACCGGCGCGCCAAATGCGGGGGCCGGCACATAGGCCCGACGGCTCACCACAACGGTGCTTGGCCGCACAATCGGCGGTGCCCCGATAACTGGCGCGGGTGCGACGTAAGCGCTCCTCGGAGCCACTGCTACCGGATAGGGGTCGGCATATCTATCGACATAGTCGGCATATCTATCGACATAGATTGCCTGTGCCGATGCACCGGTGACGCCGAAGGCCAACAAACCGGCGATCGCCAGGCCGGCCGTCGAGCAAATGCGCGATCTCGTTGTCATGTTCCGCAATCTCCTTCACTTGTTACGGCTTGCAGCCGAACAACCGAACCCACACCGCGCGCGGTCGTTCCCGGCGCTCACGAGGTTTTTGACCGCAAGTTCCACCGTGATAGTTTCGCAGTTTACGGACCGGCCAGGATATCGGTGTCCAGCGGGCTATCGTGAGAAGCAAACCATTCGGCGCGAAGCGCTGCGCGGCGGCGACCACCATCGTTGATTGGCAGCTTCAACGCCTCGAGCAGGCCCTGGACCTCGCCGCGCGCTAGGAGACGAGATGGCTCCTCCCCGTCGGTGTCGGGCATTGTCTCCCATAGCTGGTCCAGCGCGGTGAGCCCACGTGGAAAAAGATCGCGATAAATCGCGCGCTCCTGAAAGCCAGTCGCGGCCCGGAAACCTGCATTGAGGGCCAGTTCCTGCAAGCAGCCGCAAAGAACCGGGGCGGTAGATGATCGTTGCGCCGAAATGCGGTTGCGCACGACGACCCAATCGATGAGGGCGCCGTCAACCGGCCGGCGATGGCGGCGTATCTCGCGCACCAGCTCGCCGTAATGGCCGACCCCGGTGACCGTCAACGTAACCGGATCGAGTGTCGCCAGCACGTCGAGGTCGAGAAAACTGTCGTTCAGCGGCGTCACCAGGGTGTCTGTGATCGAATGGGCGAGCCGCATCAGGTAGCTGTCATGCGGAGGCGTATCGATCACGACAAAGTCGTGGCGATCCTGCGCAGCGGCAACGGCTCGCTGGAAATCGGAGAATTCGGCAGCCTCGTTTTCCTCCACCATGGGGCCTTCGACGCGTGCGATGCAGAAATGCGTCGGCAGCTCCAGATCGGCTTGGCTCCGCCGCGCCCAGCCGCGCCGGTTCTCGATACAGTGGGTGAGGGACCGTTGCCGGCCATCGAGATCGATGGTTGCGACGCGCTGGCCGGCCTTCAGCAGCGCAACGGCGACGTGCATCGCGATTGTGGTTTTACCCGAACCGCCCTTCTCGTTTCCGACCACGACGACGTGCGGCGACGGGCGCAATTGATGTACAGGCGCGGTAAGCACGGCTGCGCCTCCACGAACCGTCGGTTGCTTTCAAGCCTGCTCAGGAGGCGCGCCCCGCAATGGCGCGGCGGTCCTGTGCGGCAGGCAATAACATAACAGGCGCGTGGAGCCGTTTGTTCCTGGAACGGCCGGTCGCCCGAAGCTGCCGGTCATTTTTTGCAAGCCCCTTGCAGCGCAACTCTGCCCCACCTAAGTCGCATGCTGTAGGTTCCGATCGATCTTCAGGTGGGCGATCGCGTGCTGTTCGGCAATGGTCGGGCACCGAGGTCAAGATCGACGGCACCGAATATTTGATCATGAAAGAAAACGACATCATGGGCGTGCTGGGTGGTCCGGCGCAAGTCGCAAGGCCGCTTGAAAGCCCCCCGATGTAATGAGCAACCGAGGAATAGTATCGTAGGGAGCAAGACCATGGCTGCCAAGGAAGTCAAGTTTTCGGTCGATGCCCGCGAGAAGATGCTGCGCGGCGTCGACATTCTCGCCAATACGGTGAAAGTCACGCTTGGTCCGAAAGGACGAAACGTCGTCATCGAAAAGTCGTTCGGTGCGCCACGCATCACCAAGGATGGCGTGACCGTCGCGAAAGAGATCGAGCTCGACGACAAGTTCGAGAACATGGGCGCGCAGATGGTGCGCGAGGTGGCGTCGAAGACATCGGATCGCGTTGGCGACGGCACCACGACTGCCAGCGTGCTCGCCCAGGCGATCGTGAAAGAGGGTGCGAAGGCCGTCGCCGCAGGCGTGAATCCGATGGACCTCAAGCGCGGTGTCGACCGTGCTATCGATACGCTGATCGATGATATCGAGAAAAACTCGAAGAAAGTGACGTCGAACGACGAGATCGCTCAGGTGGCAACCATTTCGGCCAATGGCGATGCCGAGATCGGCCGCTTCCTGGCCGACGCCATGAAGAAGGTAGGTAACGACGGCGTCATCACCGTCGAGGAGGCCAAGTCGCTGCAGACCGAGCTCGAAGTGGTCGAGGGCATGCAGTTCGACCGTGGCTACATCTCGCCCTACTTCGTCACCAACGCCGAGAAGATGCGGGTCGAACTCGAAGACCCCTACATCCTGATCCATGAGAAGAAACTGTCGGGACTGCAGCCGTTGCTGCCGCTACTCGAATCGATCGTGCAGTCAGGCAAGCCGCTGCTCGTCATTGCCGAGGATGTGGAGGGCGAGGCGCTTGCCACCCTTGTCGTGAACAGGCTGCGGGGCGGACTGAAAGTCGCGGCGGTAAAAGCGCCCGGCTTCGGGGATCGCCGCAAGGCGATGCTTCAGGATATCGCCATCCTGACCGGCGGCACCATGATCTCGGAGGATCTCGGCATCAAGCTGGAGAGCGTGACCACCAATATGCTGGGCCACGCCAGGAGGGTGAGGATCGAAAAGGAGAATACCACGATCGTCAACGGCGGCGGCAAGAAGACCGATATCGAGGCTCGCATTGCCCAGATCAAGGCCGAGATCAAAGAGACCACCTCCGACTATGATCGTGAGGAGCTCCAGGAGCGGCTCGCCAAGCTCGCCGGCGGTGTCGCGGTGATCCGCGTCGGCGGGGCCACCGAAGTCGAGGTGAGGGAGCGCAAGGATCGCGTCGACGACGCGCTGCATGCCACCCGCGCTGCAGTCAAGGAAGGCATTTTGCCCGGCGGCGGCGTTCCCCTGCTGCGTGCCGTCAAGGCCCTCGATAGGCTTAAAGCAGCCAACGAGGATGAGCGCTACGGCGTCGAGATCGTGAAGAAAGCGCTGTCGTGGCCGACGCGCCAGATCGCGATCAACGCGGGCGAGGATGGCTCGCTCGTGGTCGGGCAGATCCTGGACAAGGATACATACGCCTTCGGATTTGATGCCCAGACGGGTGAGTTCTGTAACCTCATGTCAAAGGGCATTATTGATCCTACCAAGGTGGTGCGCACGGCCCTCGAGGACGCCGCTTCGGTGGCGGGCCTGCTGGTTACCACGGAGGCAATGGTTGCTGAACTCCCGAAGAAGCAGAAGGCCCCGCCGACAGCACCGGGCGCGAGCATGGCCGACATGGACTATCAAATCTAAATAAACCGCAAGGTGACTGGCGGGCCCGCAGTGGCGCGCCAATCACCGGAGATTCAATTTCACTATGGCGCGTGTGCCTTCGGGGACGGAACGCATCTGTGTTGACGTCGTTGCCGGCTTGAACCGAAGGCCAACCGATGGATGGCGCGATAAATCCGTGGCGCGAATCCTACGGATCGAGCTCGGTGTCCCAGTATAAATAATCCAGCCAGCTATCGTGCAGATAGTTCGGCGGAAACAATCGGCCGTTCCGATGCAGTTGATGCACCGTCGGCGCGAACGGGTGTTGTCTCGGAAACATCCGCGCCTGTTGCGGTGTCAGATTGCCCTTGCGCAGATTGCACGGCGAGCAGGCCGCGACCACGTTCTCCCAGGTGGTCTGGCCGCCCTTGCTGCGCGGGATGATGTGATCGAAGGTGAGGTCGTCATGCGCGTGGCAGTACTGGCAGACGAAGCGGTCGCGCAGGAAGACGTTGAACCGGGTGAAGGCGGGATGCGTGGTCGGCTTGACGAACGACTTCAGCGAGACCACGCTCGGAAGCTGGATCTCGAAGCTCGGGCTGTGCACCGCGCGGTCGTAATGCGCGACGATGTTGACGCGATCGAGAAACACCGCCTTGATCGCGTCCTGCCACGACCAGAGAGACAGCGGGTAATAACTCAGCGGCCGGAAATCCGCGTTCAGCACCAGTACCGGCCAACCGCCCTGCGAGACGTGTGCGTTCAAGTAACGCTCCTGACCCCCATGTTAGCTGCGAAGCAGCATGCGCCTTGCATACTACAGGCAGCGTGACGGGATTGTGAAGAGCGTTCCGGGCCTTATCCAGCAAAGGGAACGCGGGTTCGGCGCCGTGCCCCGAGAAAAAGCCTCGGTTCCTCGCCCCGCCGGTGCCTGATATTCGCGGTCAATCCATCGTGATGAGCAGCCACACTGGCATCTACGGCCTAGTCGCGCTCGTCACGAGCTTCAGGCCGAGAGCGAACATGACCGCACCGGCCGCTCGGTCAATCCAGGACTTGTACGACAGATAGGCCCGTTGCGGGCCTGACGACGAGAAGAGGAGGGCGACCAATGCGTACCAGGCAGACTCGACGAGAAACACGGCGGCAAGCAGCGCCGCAGCGAACCCCGGCGAGAAGGACGCGGGGAGAAAAGCGGCGAACACGCTTGCATAGACGATGGCAGTCTTCGGATTGCTCACCTGTGTTGTGAGGCCCAGCCAGAATGCGCGCAGCGGCCCGCTGCTGCCCCTGCCGCCATCAGCGACGACAGCGACAGGCCGCTGCGCAGACCTAAATATGAGAAAACCGAGGTAGCAAAGATACAGACCTCCCAGAACCCTGAGCCCTGCATAGAGCGCCGGCACCGCCAGCAGGACGCTCTGCAGCCCGAGGAGTGCCGCCGCGCCGAAGATGGCGCCCCCAGCGCCCATACCCAGCGCTGTGGCAAGCGCCCGGATTCGGCTTGATGCGACAGCCACACGGGCCACCATCACGAAGCTGGGCCCGGGGCTGATCACCCCAACGCTGAGCGCGGCGACGATGCTGGCGAGCGTTGCAAGTTCTTGCATTGTCGAATCCTCCGGCTGGCTTGCACAGGCTTGAGTATAACAGGCCCGACTATTCTGTGTGCGGCGGAGCTTTGACCGCCCATTCCGGATCGGCACCGAAGGGATGATCCATGAAAAACACCCAGGTGCCGTCGGGCAACCGGCGGTGAACCTCCATGCCGTGGTGATGCACCTCGGTCGGCTTGCCGTCTTCGCCGGTGCCCTTGATCAGCCATTGCGACCGCGTCATTGCGAACTCGCCGGAGACCGTCGTGTGATGGGTCACGACATCCATGTGCGGCTTCAATCCGACATAGGCCGCCATCGTCTGGCGGATGCCGTCGGCGCCGCGCGCAATGCTGCTGCCGCCATGGACTTCGTCGACCTGAACGATCGAGGCGTCGGGATGGTACATCGCCGCCGCGGCGTCAACGTCCTGCGCATTGAACGCGCGTGCCAGCCAGAGATTGCAAAGTTCGGGGGACGGAGCACCCATTTCTCAACTCCCATATTTTGAAGGTTGATCTGTTGAAGGTTGATCGATCATTGCGCTTGGGGCAGCGGCTTCATGCTTCGCTGCAAAGCTGGATCGGCGTCATCCTGTGTTCCTCATCTCGCTTCCGTTGTCCGACAGGTGGTGTCTGGCGGAACGGAAAGCACGTTGGAATTGCGCCAGCGTCACTTGCGAAATTGCAAGGGGCCCCTAGCTGTGCAGCCATGGAGGACTGGAACGAGCCCCAACTCGTGTTGGCGGTGCATCGGGCAAGCAGCCTCACCGGCGCCGCCAAAGCGCTAGATATTGACCATTCGACCGCGTTCCGGCGCCTGAATGCGCTGGAAACGCGGCTCGGCGTTCGCCTGTTCGAACGGCTTCCGGGCGGGGCGTACCAGGCGACGCCGGCGGGCGAGCGGATGGCGGCAGCGGCGGAGCGCATGGAAGACGAGGCGCTCGCCATCGATCGTGACATTGCCGGCCGCGACCACCGCCTCTCCGGCCGCTTGCGCGTAACCTCCTCGGAGACGCTCGCGTATCGAAAGCTGACCGGTCACCTCGCACGGTTCCGGCAAACCCATCCCGGCATCGTCGTCGAGCTCGTGATCGACAACCGTGTCCTCAGCCTCTCGCGCCGCGAGGCGGATATCGCGCTTCGCCCGATGCGGCCGAAGGAGGGCGACCTCTGGGGCCGCAAGCTCGCCGATGTCGCATGGACCGTCTATGGCACTGCTCGCTATCTCGAAGAGCGAGGCGGCGCCGTTTCATCCCCGGAAGATCTCGGCGGCCACGCGCTGATCGGATGGGAGGATACGGCTGCCGGCATCATGGCTGCAGATTGGCTGAACAGAACGGTGCCGGATGACGCCTTCGTTTATCGGACCAACAGCCTCGTCAATCAGTTCATCGCCGCGAAGGCCGGCATCGGTCTCGCGCTGCTTCCCTGCTATCTCGGCGACGAAGATTCCGACCTCGTCCGCGGGCTGCCTGGGCCAGTGCCGGACCTGGCTGGCGAACTATGGATCGTGACCCACGCTGACCTGAAACGGACCGCGCGGGTTCGTGCGTTCTTCGATATCGTTGGAGAGGGCCTTGCCCGTGAGCACAGCTTGTTTAGCGGGCGAGGCCTATCCCGCTCTGCGGTCTAGATTTTCTCCAGCTTCTGCAGGCAGCGGCTCACCCGAACCTCCGGCGGCATCGGCGTATCCGGAAAACTGGTCTTCCAGTCGGTGACGCCGACTTCGCCGATATAGATGTCGCCCTTCGAATCCATCGCGATGCCGTGCGGCGCGAGGAATTTGCCCGCCTCCAGCCCCGGGCCGTTCTCGCCGCCGAGCCGGGCGATCCGTTTGCCTTTTGAATCGACGATCGAAAGCCGCGGGCCGAGATTGGGCACCTTGCGGTTCACGGCCAAGCCGGGGCCGAGCTCGCCGACGATGAAAGTGGGCTGCTTGCCGCCGCAGCAACACAGCGCGCATGGCCGGTGCAGGTTGTTCCACTGCGTCTCGTATTTGCCGTTGCCGTCGAACACCTGCACGCGGTGGTTCTCGCGGTCGGCGACATAGACCCAGCCGTCGGCATCGGTGGCGATGTTGTGGACAATGTTGAACTGGCCGGGATCGGTGCCGGGCTCGCCCCAGGTCTTCAGCAGCTTTCCATTCGGCGAATATTTGTGGACGCAGGCATTGCCATAGCCGTCCGAGACGTAGATCTCGCCCTTCGGCGACAGTGCGGTATGCGTGCAGCGGTGGAACGGCTCGCCGCTCATGAACGGCGCCGGCTTGTTCGGAATGCCGATGGTCAGCAGCACCTTGCCGTCGGTCGTGCACTTGCGCACGGTGTGGTCGCCGTCATCGGTGCAATAGAGATGATCGTCGGCGTCGATGTGCAGGCCATGCGCGCGGTTGAACAGGCCTTCGCCCCAGCTGGTGATGAAATTGCCCTCGCGGTCGAGCACTACCATCGGATGGTCGCCGCGGTTGAAGACATAGATGCGGTTCTTGCTGTCGACCGCGACGGAAGCGGCGTCGGTCAGGCTCCATCCGTCAGGCAGCTTCGCCCAGTTTTCAACCACGCGGTAACGGTGGTCGCCTGAGCCGAGGATTGTGGGCATGCGCTTCTCCCCATCTGATATTTGTTGGCGGGAGTGTTGCAGAGACCTGTCCGAAGCACGAGGGGGATTTGCGCATGGCACGTTTCTTCCAGACTAGCTCCCCATATCCTCCGCCGCGATGATCCGCTGGCGAAGCGCCAGGCGTACCAATTCGATGTCGGAGCCGACGCCGAGCTTGGCGCGGATCTGATAGCGGGTGTTGGCCGCGGTCTTGACGCTGATATGCAGCGTGTTTGCGATCTCATCTACGGATTTCTCCGCCAGCAGCATGCGCAGGATCTCGAATTCACGCGGGCTCAGCGTGTCGATTGCCGAAGGCTCGTCGGCGAGCCGGTTGATCGCCAGTTCGTGGTCGATGTCGGGGCTGAGCGCGATGCGTCCGGCCATGACCTCGGCGATCGCGCGCAGCAGCGCCTCGGGCGGGTTGCTTTTGGTGACAAAGCCGCGTGCGCCCGCCTTGATCGCCTGGATCGCATAGGCGGCGCTCTGGTGCATTGAGAATACGAGGATGCGCGCGGACTTGTCCCATTGCCGGATACGCCTGATAGCCTCGACTCCGCCAATTCCGGGCATCGACAGGTCCATGATGACGAGGTCGGGCCTGGCTTCCTTGTAGACGCGATAGGCGTCGGCGCCGTTGTCGGCTTCGGCGACGATCTGAAGGCGATCCTGCTTTTGCAACAGCGAGCGATAGCCCTCGCGCACGATGGAATGGTCGTCCACCAGCATCACGCGCGTGCGGCCTGCGGTGTTCGCCAAGTCTGAGGCTGCCATGTCTGAGGCTGCCATGTCTAAGGCTCCACCCGCAGGGTGGGAATGCGTGCGACAAGCCGGGCGCCGCCCGCCTCTCGCCGCTCGAATTGCAAGGTCCCTCCGAGCGAAACCACCCGTTCCTGCATGCCGAGCAGTCCCATGCCGGCTTTCGGCGTGGGGCTGGCGCCGGCGGCTTCGCCGTCGTCCTCGACGGTCAGGACGATGTCGGCGTCTCCGGCCTCAAGGCGCAGTTGCACATGCCTCGCGTGCGCGTGCTTTGCCGCATTGGTGATCGCCTCCTGCGCGATCCGATAGAGGTTGGCGCTGACACCGGGCGGCAAATCGTCGGCCTCGCCACTGACGGCAATCTCAAATCGGGTGCGGCCCTTCTCGAAGCCGTTCCAGCTCGCAACCAGGCTTTCGAGGCTGAGGGTGAGGCCGAGTTCCTCGATATCGGGCGGACGCAGGCGCACCAGCGCGCCGCGCAGGGTTTCCATCATATGCGCCGTCGTGCGCGAGATGCTCCGGCATTCCTCGTATAGCGGCGGGCATTCGCGCTCCGCGGTGTGGGCGGCGGCGGCGGCCTGCGCCGCGATGGCGGAAAGCGACTGACCGAATTCGTCGTGCAACTCGCGTGCAAGATGGCGCCGTTCCTCGTCCTGCACTTCGATCAGCTTTCGCGTCAAGGCGTTGCGTTCGGCGAGGGTAGTCTGCAGCCGTTCTGCAAGGCTGTTGAAGACGCCGGAGATAACAGACAATTCCGCGAGATCGAAACGGGGCAGGCGCGCGGAAAGATCGTTGGCCGCCAGTTGCCGCAGTCCGGTGCCAATGGCCCGGGTCGGCCGCAGCGCGCGCGCCAGCGCGGCATAGACCGCAACACAAAGCCCTGCCAGCGCGAAAGCCATGATGGAAAGCAGCCGGCTTGCCTCGCGCCAGCTCTGGCCGATCTGCGTGGCGGGATCGAAGGTCGCGACGGCCATGCCCCGGGCAGTGCCCGCCACGAGGACCGGCATCGAGACCGGTTCACCCGGACGAAAGATGGCGCGGTAGAGCGACGCGAAGATTTCGGGCGCGGTCATTTCGTCGGCGGGCGCCCCGCTGCAGACTCCTTGCCGAAACGCGCCAGTGTTGTCGCGGTAGGCGATGCAGAGCCCCGGCTCCATCAGCGCCGCGATCCCCTGCAGATCCGGCGTTGCGTTGATGGACACGGAGAGCCATTGCGCCTGCGATTGCTGCAACGAAAGATCCCGGGCCACGATCTCGGCGATACGGCTCGCTTTGGCCTTCGCGACACGGTCGCTGTCAAACAGGGCGTAGGCCGCGACGGCGATGAAGCAAATGGCCGCGAGCGCCGCGACGCGTAACGCCAGCCGCAGCTTCAGATCGATGGCGGGCGGGCAGCTCGCCACGGAGTTGGGTGCCTGTCGCAAGCCTCCTCCCCAAGCTTCCTTCCAATCGGCTTCGAATAGTGAGGCAAATTTCGCCGGGAAGAAAGCGGGGCGAGACAAGATCGGGTATTTCACCCGGCCGTTTCAGGGAAAGCAGCCGTTTCGGCACGGCAGTAGATCGGCGATATCGCGAGGAGTAAGACAGTTTCCGAGGTGATCCATGCGCAACATCGCCCTTATCCTCGCTCCGGCAATTGTGCTTGCAGCGCTCGCGGCGGCTGGGGCCGCCGAGACGGCCGCACCGTCGCCGATCAAAATTGCGGTGTTTCCGTTCGAACTGGAGGATTTCAGCGCCGCGGCCGCCTATGTCCCGCCTGATGACATCGACCGCGAGCAATTGCGGCTTTCGACCGACGAAGCCCGTCGGCTGATCGCGGCATCCGGGCGCTACCAACTGGTCGACGTCAGCGCTGTGAACGACCAGGCGGCAAAAGCAGGCAAGTTGCGGGATTGCGACGGCTGCGAAGCCAGGATCGCGGCCGGCCTCGACGCAGATCAGTCGATGATCGGGATCGTCACGCGCATCACCCGAACGGAATACGCGGTCACATTCAAGCTTCGCGACGCCAGATCCGGGGCGATCGTCGCGGTTGCGCAGACCGACCTGCGCATGGGCGCCAACGTGGCCTGGAGCCGCGGCGCGCGGTGGTTGATCGAGAACCGTCTGCTGGAGCAGGCGAAATAGTTACCAGAACGAAACGCACGTTACGAAACGCCCAAGGAACCATTTGTGATGGAAAAGCTGATGAAACTACGGATGTTGAGCCTCGCTTTGACCGCCGCCGCTGTTGTCTGCGCCTGTTCTGTCCAGCAAGGTCGGGCGCAGGCGCCGACGCTCGTGCTCGCCGTCGCCGAAATCCACTATGTCGACACCTCGGGTGAGGTGATCGATCAAAGCACCGACCATCGCCGGCGGCTGCGTGAATTCGAAGCCGCGTTGCGCAGCGATCTGGTAGCGAGCGGAAAGATAGCGAATGCAGCGCTTGAATGTCCGCCAAACGCCTGCTCGGTGGGCGACATCCATGACGGTCAACTGCTGGGCAAGGCGAAGGAGGCCGGCGCCACCCATCTATTGATTGGCCGCTTTCACAAGATGAGCACGCTGATACAGCAGGCGAAATTCGACGTCATCGACGTGAAAGCGCGGAAAGTCGTGTTCGATCGCTATATCAGCTTCCGCGGCGACAACGACGCGGCCTGGCGCCGGGCGGAATCCTTCCTTGCCCGGCAAATCCTCGATCACGGCGAATGGTGAACGGCAGCGCTGGCGTCAGCGCTGCAGCAGCCCCTCCTCGATCGCCTTGATCTGCAGCGCGAGATGTTTTGAGCCGATGCGGCATTGCGCGAGGCCGCCGGCGATCAGCCAGAGGCCGGGCTGGCCGGTGCGGGTGTACATGTTACGCAGTTCCTGCTCCTCGCCAAAGCCCCAGATGGTGCCGACGCGCTTCTCTACCGCTTCGCCAAACAGCTTGCGCACCAGCTCTTCCTGGCGCTTGTAGCCGGTCGCTAGCACCACAAGGTCGGCGGTGATGGTCTCCCCGTCCTTCATCTTCGCACCGGTGGCTGTGAACCTTTCGAGATCGTCGAACTGCTTCAGCGCGATATCGCCTTTCACGATCAGGTCGGAGCAGCCGACGTTGAAGTAATAGCCGCCGCCGCGGGTGAGGTATTTGAACTGCCAGCCGGTATTGTCCTCGCCGAAATCGAGCTTGAAGCCGACGCGTTCGAGACCTTCGAGCAATTCCTTGTCGAGCGCCTTGGATTTCTCCGCCGTCAACGCGTGGCTCCTCCGCGCCAGCTTGAGCGGCATCGAAACAGTGATCAGGTCATTATCCTCCAGCGTGCCCTCATTGTAGGGCGCGTAGACCAGTTGCGCCGACGGCTCGATGCTGACGATCAGCGTGGAGGAGCGCTGGAACAGCGTGACCTCAGCGCCGCTGGAATGCAGGTCCTGCGCGATGTCGTGGCCGCTGTTGCCGGTGCCGATCACGATGGCGCGCTTGCCCTTCCAGTTCTCGCCGTCGTCATACTGGCTGGAATGCATCACCTTGCCGGCAAAATCCTTCAGCCCGGCAATCTCAGGCACGCTCGGAATGCCGCTGACGCCGGTCGCCAGCACGACGTGGCGCGGATGCATGGTGCGCTTGGAGCCGTCGGCGCAGCGCAGCGTCACTGTCCAGCGGCCGTCCTTCTCATCATAGCTGCCGCCCTCGAACTCGGTATCGGTCCAGAAGTTCAGCTCCATGGCCTCGACATAGGCTTCGAACCAGTTGGCCAGCTTGTCCTTCGGAATGTAGGTCGGCCAGTTCGGCGGGAAGTGCAAATAGGGCAGGTGATTGACCTGCACTTGATTATGCAGCGTCAGCGCGTGGTAGCGCTTGCGCCAGTTGTCGCCGATACGCTTCTCGCGATCGACGATCAGCGTGTCGACGTTCAACTGTTTCAGCCGCGCGGCGATGGAAAGTCCGGATTGGCCGCCGCCGATGACGAGGACGGTGGGATCGTGGTCGGCATATTCAGCGGAGGCCTTGCGCTGGTCGAGCCAGTTGGGGCCGCGAAAATCCCGCGAATAGGCGTTGCCGCGCGGGCGATTGACGCCGAGTTGCTCCTCGAAACCCTTCAGCTCACCAAGTTCGGTCAGCAGCGTCCAGGCTTTCAGACGGTGGCCATCGTCCGCATCGGGAATGAGGCGGATGATGCCGTTGCCGCGCCCGACATTGGTTTCGAATTTGAAAATGGCCTCGATCGCGTTGGTGCCGGCGCGCATCACCTTGCGCGGTGCGGCGCGACCGGGGGCGATGGCGAAGCCGCTCGGTCCCGCGTGGCGGGCCAGCGGCGGTAGGGCTTTCAGGATGGCGTCTCTGCCGTTGAGGGTCTGCATGTTCCAGCTCAGCGCCAGCACGTCGCGCCAATAGCTGTCGGGATGGAACAGGGTCTTCAGCAGGGCTTCATCGGGCTTTCCGAGCGTGTCCTCGAACTGCGCAAGCCAGGTGTCGGCGGCTACCGAACTGTCGTCCGTCCTGTCGAGCATGGGCGTTTCCCATCACGAGCCATCTATGCGGCGTTCCCTGTTCTGCGAGCCTATACCCATTCGGGACAGCGCAGAAAGGGTGTGAGGAGATATCGGTCATGCCGCTAGAGCGACAGGATAAGCCCCTGATCCGGCGGGACGCGGCCGTTGAGGGTGTCGAGATAGGCCCGTTGAACCGCCGCAGGCCCGTAGCCTTCGCGCACGTCCATCCATCGGTCCAGATTCGGAACGAACCCGGACCACGCCGCGCCAAACCGCATGTCGACGCCGCCCGGTCCCCATTCCTTGGCGCGCTTGCGGATCTGGTCCGGTGCGAAGAAAAATTGAGGTTTTGCGCCCGGCAGTGCCTGCGCCGGTTCACCAGGCGATGACTTGCGATGAGTGAGCCCAATGATTCCGCTGTATTTCATTTGCTCACCGAAGTGCCGGTGCAGCGTCGCGCGCAACGGGCTGTTGCCCGCCATATCGACATACGCGACCGCGGAACTCGTCGGCAGCGAGCTTACATTGTCATAGGTTACGACCTCGTCGTAGCAGCCAAGTGATTGGACGAAGCCGGTGTTACCCGCCGACGTCAGCCCGATCACCTTGATGCCGTTGCCCCTGGCATGCAGAAGATACGCGAGACCGTAAGCAGTCTTGCTGGAGGCGGAGGAGAGCATCACGCTTTTTGCGCCATAAAATTCATTCTCGGCGAGAAAGTCATCAACCAGGAACGACAGCATGAACAAGGGGCGCAGCAGCGCCTGATAGTCGCCCTGTTTACCGACAAAAGCCGGGTCGCCGTTGACGCGCGCATAGGCGTTGTAAACCGGCGCCACGCCCTGCCGGTGCGCAGCGGCATCGCGAAGGCCGCGCTTGCTGACGTCGGCGGCTTCAATGACAAGATGCGTCGCCATCGGGAAATAGCCGAACAGCGTTTCGCCTGCGGCAATGCCGGCATGCCTTGAAGCGACTACCTCACCTAATCCCCATACCGGAACGTTGCCGAAACCTTCGGGCGCCGGAAACAGTTGCCAGTACTTCAGATGATCGCCGAGCACGGCATAGGTGATGTTGTTGGCGGTGAAGGCGAAGCGCGTGACCTTCACCAGCAGCGTCTCGTCAGGCAGCGCGGCTGCGTCGGGCAGTTGCGTCTCGATTACCTTGCATTGCTGCAGATCGTTGCGGGCAACGATGAAGTCGGTGGCTTCCATTGTTTCGATCCCTGCTTCTCACATGCAGCGATCTTTGCGCCATCCGATGAATGTTTTGCAACAGCAATGATGTTTAAAACGCTGTTCGGATTTGGTTGCAGGAAGGCTATCCTCGTCATTGCGAGGAGCGGAGCGACGAAGCAATCCATCTATCCCCGCGGGGATAGATGGATTGCTTCGCTTCGCTCGCAATGACGTGGAGGGAGCGGAGGGTTAGCCCTCATCCAATCGCCCGCAATCGCCCCTCGGCATACAGATCGCGCAGCTTGCGCTTGAAAATCTTGCCGGTGGCTTCGCGGGGCATCGCATCCATGAACTGGATGTCCTTCGGCACCTTGAAGTTCGCAAGGCGTCCGCGCAAGAACTCCTGCACCGCGGCCGGCGACAGCGCGGTATTCGCTTCCGACTCGATGCAGGCAAACAGCCGCTCGCCGAATTCGTCGTCGGGAACCCCGAACACCGCGCAGTCGCGCACGCCGTCCATGCCGATCAGCGCGTTCTCGATCTCGGCGGGATAGATGTTGACGCCGCCCGAGATCACCATGTCGCGCTTGCGGTCGCACAGGAACAGATAGCCGTCTTCGTCGAGGTAGCCGACGTCGCCGACGCTGACGAGGCCGTCGCGGCCAGCCTCAGTGCGCGCCTCGGCCTTGCCGTGATAGTCGAAATCCGGCACCGACATCTGCCGCATGAAGATCTCGCCGGGCTCATTGACGCCGCACAATTCGCCGTCCGGGCGGAAGATCTTGACCACGCCGCCTTCGATGGCGCGGCCGACGGTGCCGGGTTTTGCCAGCGCCTCTTCGGCCGAGTGCCACACCGGAATGCCGGTTTCGGTCGAGCCGAAATATTCGTTGATGACCGGTCCCCACCACTCGATCATGGCGCGCTTGACCTGCGGCGGGCAGGGCGCCGCGCCGTGCACGATGAAGCGCAGCGACGACAGATCGTAGCGGCCCTTGACCTCATCCGGCAGCCGCAGCAGGCGCACGAACATCGTCGGCACCATATGCTGGTGGGTGACGCGATGACGTTCGACCAGTTGCAGCATGTCCTCGGGATCGAAGCGCGGCTCGAGCACGATTGTGCAGCCGCTGCGGAACGCCAGCATGCCGTAGGAGTTCGGCGCCGAATGGTACATCGGGCCGTTCATCAGGATGACCTGGTCCTCGTTCGGCTTAACGCCATAGGCGATGCCGCCGACCCGCGCCGAGGCCGCCGCCTGTTCCGGCGTCATTGGCTTGCGGCGTACGCCCTTGGGCAGACCGGTGGTGCCCGACGTGTAGAACATCGGCGCGCTGCCGACCGGAGCTTCCGGCAACGGCGCATGCGTGTCGCGCCAACGGTCCCAGTCGATCATGCCATCGGGGACTTGCGTCAGCGCGGCTGATACGTTGAAGGCGATGGCGATTTCCGGCGGCGTCGTCACCACCAATAGCTGCACATCGGCGGGCAGGCCGTGGCGGATCTGCGGCAGCAGGTCGGCGTGGCAGACCAGGATTTTCGCGCCGCTGTCGGCCAGGATGTAGGCGACTTCCTCGGCTTTCAGATGCCAGTTGATCGGCACCACCGGGCTGCCCAGCGCCGCCGCCGCGCCCGAGACTTCGAAGAACGCAAAATCGTTGCGCAGCATCATGCCGACGGGCGTTCCGCCACTGATACCGAGCGCCCTGAAGCCCGTCGCCGCCCGCGCGATGCGGGCGTGGATCTCGGGATAGCTGATTTGGCGTTCGCCGCTGATGATCGATGTCATTTTTCCTCTCGGTCGTCCAGAATTTCTCCGAAGCCGACCCAGCTCTTGCCGTCGAAGCGACGCAACCGCAATTGCTGGAACGGCAGGTAGTCCTCGGCATCGGTCGATACCGTGATGCCCGGCAACAACAGCGGCAGCGGCACCTCGCGCAGCGACGCCGCCTGCTTCATGATGTTCTCGCGGCTGAGATCGTCCTTGCAGGCTTCCAGAACCTTCACCATGAGGTTCGCATAGTGATATCCGGCAGCGTAGTTCGAATTGGTCAAGTCTGCATTAGGCAGATACTGCTTCATGAAGGCGAAATATTCCTTCACGCCGGGATCATTGGCCCATTGCGCGTCCAGCGTGTCCTTCACGTTGCTCGACGAAATCAGGCCGACGGCGTTGTCTAGGCCAGCCGGTTCCAGGAACGAGATCGACGACGCCGAGGTCGGCACGAAGAACAGATCCGGCTTCCAGTTGATCTCGGTAACGCCCTTGATCATCTGCGAGGTGAATTTGCCGAGCACGACGCCGAACATCACGTTGGCCCCGGAGGCCCTCAGCGTCGCGAGCTGCGAGCTGATGGTCGGCGCGCTGGTTTCGTAGGTTGCTTCCGACACGATCATGGTCGCGGCCTTGTCGCCCAGGCCGCGCTTGAAGCCGGCGACGTAATCGCGGCCGAAGTCGTCGTTCTGGGAGAGGATGGCGATTTTGGCGTCAGACTTGGTCCGCAGGATATGCTTGGCATAGACGACGCCTTCGGACTGGTAGGCCGCCATTCCCGGCATGGTCCAGCGGAAATTCTTCGGGTCGGCCCATTTGGTCGCCCCGCTGAGCACAAAGAGCTGCGGCACCTTCTTGCTGTTGAGGTAGCGATGCACCGCGTTGTTGGTGGCGGTCCCGAGCGAGCCGAACGTCAGCAGCACTTCTTCCTGTTCGACAAGCTTGCGCGTCTGCTCGACCGTCTTGGGAGGCGAGTACGCATCATCGAGGCTGATGAACTTGATCTTGCGGCCATTGATGCCGCCCTCCGCGTTGATCTTCTCGAAATAGGCCTCCTGCGCCCGGCCGATGATGCCGAAGCCGGATGCCGGCCCGCTATAGGGCAGCGTCTGCCCGATGCGGATTTCGTCCTTGGCGCCCTCGGCGAGAGCGACCGTGCTTGCCAGCAACGCAAATGCAATCGTCAATAAGGGTCGCGACACTCTCATTGTTTCCATCCCTCTGTTTTGTTTGTTTGATAGTTCGCTGCTGTTGGAACCGGCGCATCTTAGGCGCGCGCTCGGTTGAGAAAGTCACTGCTGGCCTCGGTGAACTCGTACTTGAGGCGTTCCACCAGTTCGGCAACCGGCGGCGCGTCCGCGATCTGGCCGATGCCCTGGCCTGAGCCCCAGATGTCGCGCCACGCCTTGGCCTTGGTGTTGCCGCCGGAGCCGAAATTCATCTTCGACTTGTCGTTGAGTGGCAGATTGGCGGGATCGAGGCCCGCGGCCACGATCGACGGGCCGAGATAATTGCCGTGCACGCCGGTGAACAGGTTCGAGTAGACGATGTCGTGTGCCGCGTGCTCGACCAGCGCGGACTTGTAGGCCGGATCGGCGTTGGCTTCTGCGGTGGCGATGAAGCGCGTTCCCATGTAGGCCATGTCGGCGCCGAGCGCGAGCGCCGACGCGATGCCCCAGCCATCGGAGATCGCACCCGACAGCAGGACGGTGCCCTTGAACCACTGCTTCACCTCGCGCAGCAGCGCGAACGGCGACAGCGTGCCGGCATGGCCGCCGGCGCCGGCGCAGACCAGAATGAGACCGTCGACGCCATGGTCGGCGGCTTTCCGCGCATGCTTGACGTTGATCACGTCATGGAAAACCACGCCGCCATAGGAATGCGCGGCCTCGACGATTTCGATCGGCGGGCGCAGCGAGGTGATGATGATCGGAACCTTGTGCTTCACGCACGTCTCCATGTCCTTCATCAGCCGGTCGTTGGAAGCGTGGCAAATCTGGTTGACCGCGTAAGGCGCGACCTTCTTCTCCGGATGCAGCGCCTTGTACTCGCCGAGTTCGTTCTCGATTCGGCTCAGCCACTCGTCGAGCTTCTCGACCGGGCGCGCGTTCAGCGCGGGGAACGAGCCGACGATGCCGGCCTTGCACTGGGCGATGACGAGTTCCGGTCCGGAGACGATAAACAGCGGCGAGCCGACCACCGGCAGTTCGAGCGTATCGGCAAGCGAAGCGGGCAACGGCATTCGGTCTCTCCCTTGATCGCGCAAGGCCGGTAACGTCCGGGGCGCGTCTGTTGCTGTTGATTTGCGAGCGTCGGGCCGGGCGGAGCCGCTGGCCTGCGCTTATTACCGATCATTATAGGGCTGGACGGGGCGCCCCGTCTGTTCAATATTGAACAGATTGCTCGTCAGGAATGAACACAGGCTGCGCGCGTCGCGGCGGAGGAGCCGATGGACTGGGACCTGTGCAAGACCTTCGTCGCGGTGGCCGAGACCCGCAGCTTCGCCGCCGCCGCGCGGCAGCTGCGCTCCAGCCATCCGACGGTCGGCCGCAAGATCGCCGAGCTGGAAGGCCAGCTCGGCATTCCCCTGTTCGCGCGCTCCAACGACGGCCTTTCGCTGACCTCACAAGGCCGCAAGTTTCGCGAGCATGTCGAGGCTATGGCGGCGGCGGCGCTGCGTGCGGAAGCCGCGGTGTCGGCGACGGGAGCGCAGGCGCGCGGCGTCGTCAAGCTGTCGATTGGCTCGACGCTCGCCTCGCACTGGCTGATGCCGAAGCTCGGTCCGTTCCTGCGCGCGCATGACCATATCCAGCTTGAGATCATCACCCATCCCTATCCGGCCAGCGTGCGGCGCCGCGAGGCCGATGTCGTATTGCGGCCGGTGGACAGCGGCGAAGAGAATTTGATCGGGCGCAAGATCGGCCGTCTCGGCACCGGCTTCTACGCCTCGCGGGATTACGCCGCGCGGCGGCGGCTGCCGGAACGGCGCGACGAATGGAAGGGGCACAGCGTCATCGGCTTCGCCGATCGATTGTCGAACGAACGGCTGGCGCGCTGGAGCGACGCGATCGCGCGGCAGGGCTCGATGGTGATGCGGTGCTCGTCGCAGGGCGACATGCTCGCCGCCGCGCGTGCGGGCCTGGGGATTTCGACGCTGTCCTGCTTTGTCGCGGCCGCCTATCCGGATCTCCTCCGCGTCGCGCCACAGAAGCTCACCAGCGTGGCCGATCTCTGGCTGCTCGCGCATCCCGACCTGGTCGAACTTCCGGCTGTGCGGGCGGTGATCGATTTCGTCACGGCTTCCGCGCGCGAGGACCGGGTGCGGCTGCGGGGCTGAGAAGACAGATGGAGTTAGGTGACACTCTCCGTTCCCCGGACGCAGCGCAGCACGCAGTGATGCGCTGCCGAGCCGGGGCCCATGAGACGATGCGCGCGGCGAGATGGGTCCCGGCTCTGCGGCGCAGCGCTGAAGCGCCGCACCGCGTCCGGGACACGAGATCAAGGCTTGCTCACGAGCACGCCCTCGCGCTTTTTCAGCATCCGATAATAACTCCACCACAAGTGCGCCGCTGCCCCGCGCAGCGGACGCCACGGCTCCGCCAGTGGCGCCATCTGCTTGGCGTTCGGGCGCGTCTGCAGGCCAAGGCCGATCTTGATCGCTTCCTGTATGGCGATATCGCCCGCCGGCCAGGCATCGCCATGGCCGAGGCAGAACAGCAGATAGACGTCGGCGGTCCACGGGCCGATGCCGTGCAGCGCGGTCAGGGTGTGGTGGGCGGCATCCGCGTCCTCTTCCGCCAGCACGTCGAGATTGAGCCGCTCGGCGGCGAGTTCGCGCGCGATATTCTTCAGCGTCTTGATCTTGGCGGCCGAAAGCCCGAGACGGCCGAGGCGGTCGGCGCGGGCCTTGCGGATGACGTCATGGTCGAACGGATCGAACGCCGCCGCCAGCCGCGCCCAGATCGCCGCGGCACTGACTGTGGACAATTGCTGGCCGCATACGATCGCCGCGAGGCCAGCAAAACCCGGCTCGCGCTGCCGCAGCGCCGGCATGCCCGTCAGCTCGAAAATCGGCTTCAGGCGCACATCCTGCTTGACCAGCGCGAGGACGGCGTCTTCGAGATCGGACTGGCTGCTGAGGTGGATGGGCATTGCTAGCTCAAAACTCTCTCGGTCGTCATGGCCGGGCTTGTCCCGGCCATCCACGTCTTCTCTTTTCAATCGCACGGCATTCTTAGTTATAGCAAATGAGTGGGACACGGCTGCGCATTCACTCCGATCGAGGCTTGACATACCTGTCATGAGGCACCGAAGACGTGGATGCCCGGGACAAGCCCGGGCATGACGAGAACATTGTCATGCCGCCACCCGTTTTCCGATTCGCGCCGAGCCCGAACGGCTACCTCCATCTCGGTCACGCCTATTCGGCGCTGCTGAACTTCGACCTCGCGCGCCGCACTGGCGGGAGATTCCTGCTGCGGATCGAGGACATCGACGCGACCAGGTGCCGGGCGGAATTCGAGGCGGCGATCTATGAAGACCTCGCCTGGCTGGGGATATCCTGGGAAACGCCGGTGCGGCGGCAATCGGAGCATTTTGCGCGCTATCGGGAGGCGGTCGAAAAACTGGCAGGCTTGGGCCTGATCTATCCGAGCTTCGAGAGCCGCGCGGAAATCGCTCGTCTGGTTGCGCAACGCGAAGCCTGTGCGCCATGGCCGCGCGATCCGGACGGGGCGCCGCTCTATCCGGGTGCCGCGAAATCGCTGTCGCCGAACGAACGCAGCCGGCTGATCGAGCAGGGCATGCCTTACGCGCTGCGGCTCGACATGGCGGCGGCCCGCGCGCGTACGAATGCACTCACCTGGATCGAACATGGCGAAGGTCCTGATGGTGAGACCGGTGTCGTGGTCGCCCAACCCGAAGCCTGGGGCGACGTCATTCTCGCGCGCAAGGAGACGCCAACCAGCTATCATCTGTCCGTTGTGATCGACGACGCCTTGCAGGGCGTGACCGACGTGGTGCGGGGCAGGGACCTGTTCTGGTCGACGAGCGTGCACCTCTTGTTGCAGCAGTTGCTCGGTATCCCGCAACCGATTTATCGGCATCACCGGCTCATCGAAGATGCGTCGGGAAACAAGCTGTCGAAATCGACGCAAGCCACGGCCTTGCGCGAATTGCGTGGACAAGGTGCCCTGCCTGCGGACATTCGCAGCCTCGTCGGTCTGCCCGACGAGTCCCCTAACACTACTGGGGGTTGTTGAAAACGCCTCCGTGACATCGGCCGCCACCGCGTGTCATGCTGGTCGCGGCAGAGGAAGGGGGACCATGGCGGCAAAGCGGCGCTCACGGCGCATCACACGGCCAGTCAAGAAGCGGCGAGCGAAGAAGCGCGTATCCAGCGCCGCGACAAACGCGCGGAGTACGCGCAAGTCCGCCGCCCCCGGCATGGTCGAAACCGCGCTGGCGGCGTTTGCGCACGAGGTCCGCACGCCGCTCACAGGCATCCTGGCGATCAGCAATCTCCTGGCGACCTCTGAGCTTGGCGAGCGCGAACGGCGCTGGGTCGACACCATCAAGGCGGGAGCGGAACATCTGGCGAGCCTTGCGACCCTGTTCGTCGACGCCGCTCGCAGCGGCGGTCCCGGGCTCGAAGTACGGCAGGACTTCTTCGACCTGCGCACGCTCGCCCGCAATGCCGGCGATTCGCTGGCCGGGCGCGCGGCGGCCAAGGGGTTGCAGTCGTCGGTGGTTATTTCCGAAAAGCTCCCGGGATTTGCCATCGGCGATCCCGTCCGCCTGCGCGCCGCGCTGGAAAACCTGATCGACAATGCCGTAAAATTCACCGACCAAGGCAGTGTCGCCCTCCAGGTCACGCCCCTGCGCAGCCTGAAAGGCAAGGTCGCCGTTGCATTCGAGGTCTCCGACAGCGGGATCGGCCTCACGCTGAGCGAGATCAAGCGCCTGTTCCGGCCGTTCTCGCAGGCCAATGCCTCCATTGCATCGCGCTTCGGCGGCGCCGGGCTCGGATTGTCGTCGGTCAAGCAACTGGCGCGCGCCATGGGCGGCGACGTCACCGTGGCGCAACGGCGGGGCGGCGGCGCTATCTTCACCCTTAGTGTCGTGATGTCGCCCGCCGACGAGGCCGTGACGGCGGCATCCGGCGCCGATGGCGAGGTCTCGATCAACTCGCCGCGGCCGTTGCGCCTGCTCAGCGTCGAGGACAATCCGTTCGGCCGCGTCGTCCTCAACGCGATCCTGACCGAGCTCGGTCACCAGGCCGAGTTCATCGGTCAGGGCGAGGCGGCGCCCGAGCGGATCGCGCAGGGCGCATTCGACGCGGTGCTGATGGACATGGTCCTGCCGGGGATCAACGGCATTGAAGCGATCACGCGCATTCGCGCGCTTCAGCCGCCGCTCGGGCGCATTCCGATCATCGGCATATCCGGCCGCAGCGAGGACGAGGCGGCATCGCGCGCCGCCGGCGCCGATATCTTTCTGGTCAAGCCTGTGTCTCCGCGCGCCCTGGCGACTGCGCTGCATGAAGCGACATCCCCTTCGGCAACTGCGACTTCATGATGGCTGCGTTCAGTTCGCCGCCATAGACGAAAATCGCGGCAATGAAATACAGAAACACCAGCGCGATGATGACCGAGGCGAGCCCCGCATACATCGTAACGTAGTTGCTGGCGAAGCGCGCCAGATACTGGCCGAAAACGATGCCCGAGATCAGCGATGCCACCATCGTAAAGACGATGCCGGGAAGGATCTGCAGAAAACTTCGGCGGCCGCAGGGCAGCCAGGCATGCAGCACGAACAGCGCCACGATCATCGCCGTGATGGTGATGCCGTAGCGGGCGAAATTGAGAAGGCTTTCATTGGACTCGACAAAGAACGGAATGTGGCGGCGTGCCGTCTCCAGGATCAGCGGACCGAGCACGATCAAGAACGCCATGGCGAGCGAGGTGAAGGCGGCGACCAGCGTATAGCCGATCGATTCCAGCCGCAGCCAGTACCACGCCCGCGGCTCGACCACCGAATAGGCGCGGTTGAGCGCGACCCGGACCGCCTCGACGCCGTTCGATGCGAAATAGACCGCCAGCACCGCGCCGACGGTCAGGATGTCGCCGCGCGTCGTGGTCAACACGTCGTGGATTTCGCCTGACAGCGCGTCCGCGACCTGTTGCGGCCAGGTCTGCAGCAACAGCCCCACCGCTCCGTCGGCCAGCTCCTTGGAGCCGAAAAAGCCGGCCAGCGACGTCAGCACGATCAGGAACGGGAACAGCGCCATCAACGTCGACAACGCGATATGGCTCGCGATCGCCCAGCCGTCATCGGCAAGGAACGTATAGAACGCCTCCATCACCACGAGGTAGACGTAGCGAATGAGCCTCACATCTCACCTCGATCAGAGTACGGAAGTCCGATGCTAAACTTGGGCTAGCATCTGATATTATTGGCTTAAAAGCCAGATCGTCGAGCGGTTGTGCGAGGGGTTGTGCGAAGGATTGTCGACGTGTGGCAGTCGGCGCTTCGCGGTGTTATGTAGCGCCGATGGCATCCTTTCTGAGTTCGATCGTCCTCCCGATCGCGGTTGCGGCCGTGGCCATCGTGCTGCTGCTCGGCCTCGTCAACATGATGCGGGGCGGTTCGCCGAGCCGCTCGCAGAACCTGATGCGGCTTCGGGTGTTGCTGCAATTCATCGCCATCGTCATCACCATGGTCGTGGTCTGGGCGATGGCTAAATAAGGGCAGGAAAAGGAAAGCGCCAATGGTCGTACTCAACCGCATCTATACCAAGACCGGCGATGACGGCACCACGGCGCTCGGCAGCGGTGAGCGCCGCCCGAAATACGATCTGCGCATCTCGGCCTACGGCACCGTGGACGAGACCAACGCCGCCATCGGCGTGGTACGGCTGCACCTCGGCGAAGCCCGCGAACTCGATGCGATGCTGGGACGGATCCAGAACGACCTGTTCGATCTCGGCGCGGATCTCGCGGTGCCCCAGCGCGACGGCAAGGCCGAGCGGCTGCGGATGCTCTCGAGCCAGGTCGAACGGCTCGAGCGCGACATTGACGTGCTGAACGAGCATCTGGCGCCCTTGACCTCGTTCGTCCTGCCCGGTGGCACCCCCGCTGCGGCTTACCTGCATCTCGCCCGTACCATATGCCGCAGGGCGGAACGGATCATGGTGGAACTCGCCGCCAACCCAGAGGAGCCGGTCAGCGAGGCCGCCATTCAGTATATGAACCGCCTGTCGGATTTCCTGTTCGTCGCCAGCCGACATATGAATGATAATGGGGCCGGAGACGTGTTGTGGGTGCCCGGTCAGAACCGTTAAGGTACCCTTGTCCGGGGCTGATTTTTGGCTTTCGCGCGTTGACCGCCGATAGCGGGACCTTTAGGTTCCGCGCCCAAGCTGATAACAGCCAATCAAACCCCAGAATTCAAGCGAAAGAGGATCGATGAAGGTTCTTGTGCCGGTAAAGCGGGTGGTCGATTTCAACGTCAAGGTCCGCGTCAAGAGCGACGGAACGGGCGTGGAACTCGCCAACGTGAAGATGTCGATGAATCCGTTCGACGAGATCGCCGTCGAGGAAGCGCTGCGGCTGAAGGAAGCCGGCAAGGCGACCGAAGTGGTGGTGGTGTCGATCGGCGCGGCGCAGGCCTCGGAGACGATCCGGACCGGTCTTGCCATGGGCGCCGACCGCGGCATCCTCGTCAAGGCCGAAGGCAATGTGGAGCCGCTGGCGGTTGCCAAGATTCTTAAAGCCATCGCCGAGCAGGAAAAGCCCGGCCTCATCATTCTCGGCAAGCAGGCGATCGACGACGACTCGAACCAGACCGGGCAGATGCTGGCGGCTTTGCTCGGCTGGTCGCAGGCGACCTTCGCCTCCAAGCTCGAAGTCGATGGCACCGATTTCAACGTCACGCGCGAGGTTGACGGCGGCCTGCAGACCGTGAAGCTGAAGGGACCGGCGATCGTCACCACCGATTTGCGGCTGAACGAGCCGCGCTATGCGTCGCTGCCCAACATCATGAAGGCGAAGAAGAAGCCGATCGACGACAAGAGCGCGTCCGATTACGGCGTCGATCTCACGCCGCATCTCGAAGTGCTCAAGACATCGGAACCGCCTGGCCGCAAGGGCGGCGTCAAGGTCAAGGACGTCGCCGAACTGATCTCGAAACTCAAGACCGAAGCCGGGGTTCTCTGATGACGACGCTATTGATTGCCGAACACAATAACGCGTCGATCAAGGACGCCACCAACAAGGCGCTGACGGCGGCCGCCGCACTCGGCACCGACGTGCACGTGCTGGTCGCCGGCGAAAACGCCAAGGCGGCGGCTGATGCCGCGGCCAAGCTCGCCGGCGTGACGAAGGTGCTGCTCGCGGATAACGCCGCCTACGCCCATGACCTCGCCGAACCGCTGGCCGCGCTGATCGTGTCGCTGGCTCCCGGTTATGACGCCTTCGTCGCGCCCGCGACCTCGCGCTTCAAGAATGTGATGCCGCGTGTGGCAGCGCTGCTCGACGTGATGCAGGTGTCTGAGATCATCAAGGTGGTCTCGCCTGACACCTTCGAGCGGCCGATCTATGCCGGCAACGCGATCCAGACGGTGAAATCAAAGGACGCCAAGAAGGTCATCACCGTGCGGACCTCGACTTTTGCCGCGGCCGGCGACGGCGGCAGCGCGCCGGTCGAGAACGCCGCCGCGGCGGCCGATCCGGGCCTCTCCAGCTTCGTCGGCGAGGAAGTCGCCAAGAGCGACCGGCCGGAACTGACTTCGGCCAAGATCATCGTCTCCGGCGGCCGCGCCATGCAGAGCCGCGAGAATTTTGCCAAATATATCGAGCCGCTCGCCGACAAGCTCGGCGCCGGCGTCGGCGCCTCGCGCGCCGCGGTCGATGCTGGCTACGCGCCTAACGACTGGCAGGTCGGCCAGACCGGCAAGGTGGTGGCGCCGGAACTATATGTCGCGATCGGCATCTCCGGTGCGATCCAGCATCTCGCCGGCATGAAGGATTCCAAGGTAATCGTTGCGATCAACAAGGATGAAGACGCGCCGATCTTCCAGGTTGCCGATTACGGCCTGGTGGCGGACCTCTATCAGGCGGTTCCTGAACTGACCGAGGCGCTCGGCAAGCTCGGGAAGTAATAATTCTGCACCGACCGGACGCGCGACGTCCGGCCGGTGTTTACTTTAAAAGCGGTTTCAAGCGAGGTTTCCGGCCTCGCGTGAAGAAAACGTGCCAAAGAAGGGGACTGAACCTCGCTTCTGATGATATCAGAACCCAGGTTTAGAGATGAACAGGCGCGATGTGCGCGCCGTTCCGGTGGATGACAAGATGGCGGTGACAATCAAGAAGGTCGGCGTGATCGGCTCGGGCCAGATGGGCAACGGCATCGCGCATGTGGCGGCGCTCGCCGGTTTCGATGTGGTGCTCAACGACGTCTCCGACGAACGGCTGAAATCGGCGATGGCGACCATCAACGGCCATTTGTCGCGCCAGGTTGCCAAGCAGACCATCACCGAGGACGCGCGCAAAAAGGCACTCGCCCGGATTACCTCCACCGAGACGCTGGATGGTTTGGCGGACTGCGACCTCGTAATCGAGAGCGCGGTCGAAAAGGAAGAGGTCAAGCGCAAGATCTTTCACGAGCTCTGCTCGGTGCTGAAGCCCGAAGCGATCATCGCTACCAACTCCTCCTCGATCTCGATCACGCGGCTCGCCTCCTCGACCGATCGTCCCGAGCGCTTCATCGGCATTCATTTCATGAATCCGGTGCCAGCGATGGAACTGGTCGAGCTGATCCGCGGCATCGCCACCGACGATTTGACGTTCGACACCGCGAAGGAATTCGTCACCCGGATGGGCAAGCAGATTGCCGTATCCGAGGATTTCCCCGCCTTCATCGTCAACCGCATCCTGCTGCCGATGATCAACGAGGCGATCTACACGCTCTATGAGGGCGTCGGGAACGTCGAGGCGATCGACGCCGCCATGAAGCTCGGCGCGCATCACCCGATGGGGCCTTTGGAACTCGCCGACTTCATCGGCCTCGACACCTGCCTGTCGATCATGCAGGTGCTGCACGAGGGGCTGGCGGATTCGAAGTACCGGCCGTGTCCGTTGCTGGTGAAATATGTCGAGGCCGGCTGGCTCGGCCGCAAGACGCAGCGCGGCTTCTACGACTACCGCGGCGACAAGCCGGTCCCGACGCGGTAGGCGTCATCGCGCCTTCGTAGGATGGGTAGAGCGCAGCGAAACCCATCATGCTTCCGCGCAGGGATTGATGGGTATCGCTTCGCTCCACCCATCCTACGAATACTGGACACGCGCAGAGTGTCCTCGCTCATGCATTCGCGCGCCCACCCAACTTTTCTGCCATCTCCAGAATTCGTTAACCGGTGTCGGGGTAAGGTGCCCTCACGTTTAAGGAGTGCTGCGTATGGATATGATGGCGATGGTATCGAGCATGCTCGCGATGCAGGCGGCGGGTACGCAGCAGCAGATCCAGACCTCGATCATCAAACAGAACGCGGATGCCGAGAAGGCCGCGGTCCAGACGCTCTTGGGCACGCCCTCGACGGCCAATCTCGCCCCCGGTGTCGGCGGCAATCTCAATATTGCGGCCTGAGAGAAAGCCGGTCGCATCATTGAACCCTCATGGTGAGGAGGCGCTTTAGCGCCGCCTCCGCACGATGATTCGCATCGCCGGGAGAACCATGTGGCCCCGCTGGTGCCACTCACCCTTCGCCGAGCGCCTACCTGCAGACTGCTAAGGCCCGGCCTTTACCGGCTCCATCGCGGCCTTGATCAGCTTGATCGCGTCGTCGCTGGCCCATTCGGCGGGACCGGCAAGGTTGGCGATCTCGCAGCCCTGGCTGTCGACCAGCACCGAGGTTGGCATCCCCAGGGCCTTGCCTATGCTCTTAAGGTCTTGAAAAACCTTGGCTTTTGAGTCGGCGAAATAGCCAAGCCTGGTCAGGTTGGCCTCTTTGAGGAAGTTTTTCGGCTTCTCGGGATCACGGGTGTCGATATTGACGGCGACCACCTCGAAATCCTTGCCGCCGAGCTTGGCCTGCAGGCTGTCGAGCGCCGGCATTTCCTTACGACAGGGCACGCACCAGGTGGCCCACAGGTTCACCAGCACGGTCTTGCCGCGCCATTCCGACAGTTTTCTTGGCTTGCCCGCGGCATCCTCAAAAGCGAGGTCGGGGAGCCGCAAGGGCACCGTCGCCATGGTCAGCGCCGCCACCTCGCCATGCGCCAGCGGCGCGATCTTGCGGGCAAGTTCAACCGCTCCCCTACAGATGGGATCGCCGCCAGCGCGTTTGAAGCCGCCGAGCCCGTAAAACGCGCCTAATCCGATCACGCCCACAGCCGCCACCGCACCGATGGCGAGCGGGATCCGGCGCGTCGCGGCCGGGCGGGGCGGGGAAATTTCGGGCATATCGTTTGTCATCCTGTATCAGATACGGCTATGCAGGGCTCAAGATTACGGTCGAGTTACGGCCGAAACCGGCGCGGCGTTTCGCTTCCGTTCGACGATAAATGGCAGGGCTTGAGAAGTCATGAGCAACAAGATGTGGGGCGGCCGGTTCACCGAGCGTCCCGATGCGATCATGGAGGAAATCAACGTCTCGATCGATGTCGACCGTCACCTCTATGCCCAGGACATCGCCGCGTCCAAGGCCCACGCGGCGATGCTGGCCGCGCAAGGCATTATCACGGCGAGTGATGCGAAAAATATCGGCAAGGGTCTAGACACGATTTTGTCAGAAATCGAGAAGGGCGCGTTCGACTTCAAGCGCGCGCTCGAAGACATCCATATGAACGTCGAGAGCCGGCTTTCCGAACTGATCGGGCCGGCCGCGGGACGGCTGCACACCGCACGCTCGCGCAACGACCAGGTCGCGACCGATTTCCGGCTCTATGTTCGCGACACGATCGACAAGACGGATGCGGCGCTGGCCGCCTTCCAGCATGCGCTGGCGGAGCGCGCGCTGGAACATGCCGCGACCGTGATGCCGGGCTTCACCCACCTGCAGACCGCCCAGCCCGTCACCTTCGGGCATCATCTGCTCGCCTATGTCGAGATGGCCGCGCGCGACCGCGGCCGGTTTGCCGATGCGCGGAAGCGGCTGAACGAATCGCCGCTCGGGGCTGCGGCGCTGGCCGGAACCTCGTTTCCGATCGACCGCACGGCGACCGCGAAAGCGCTCGGCTTCGACCGGCCGATGGCCAATTCGCTGGACGCGGTATCGGACCGCGACTTCGTGCTGGAAACCCTGTCTGCGGCCTCGATCGCGGCCGTGCACATGTCGCGCTTCGCCGAGGAAATCGTGATCTGGACCTCGCCGCTGGTCGGCCTGGTGCGGCTCTCCGACAAGTTCACCACCGGCTCCTCGATCATGCCGCAGAAGCGCAATCCCGATGCGGCCGAACTGGTGCGCGCCAAGACCGGCCGGGTGATCGGCGCGCTCAACGGTCTCCTGATCGTGATGAAGGGGCTGCCGCTCGCCTATCAAAAGGACATGCAGGAGGACAAACAGGGCGCAATGGAGGCGTTCGGTGCGCTCTCGCTCGCGATCCGGGCGATGACCGGCATGGTCATCGATCTCGTCCCCGACGAGGCGCGGATGAAGGCTGCCGCCGGCGAGGGCTATGCCACCGCCACCGATCTGGCCGACTGGCTGGTGCGGACGCTGAAAATGCCGTTCCGCGACGCGCATCACGTCACCGGGCGCATCGTGGGCCTCGCGTCGAAGCAGGGCGTGGCGCTGCACGAACTGCCGCTGCAGGCGATGCAGGAAGTTGAGCCGAAGATTACGGCGGACGCCCTGCGCGTGCTATCGGTGGAAGCTTCCGTCAAGAGCCGGACCAGCTATGGCGGCACCGCGCCGAAGAACGTGCTTTCCCAGGCCAAAGCCTGGCTGAGGCGGCTGGAAAAAGAGCGAAAATTGGGCTGAGGAAAAATTTCGCTGCAATTTCTTAGGTTTTTCTTGGGTTTCCGTGGCCCATCGGCACTCGCCAGACTGCGGCAATCTTTGTATGGTGCGGCGCGCATTGGGGATTTCGTCGTGATCAGTAACTACCGCCCGTCATCGTCGGGATGGGCCATCATCTTGTTGAGCGTAACCGCGCTCGCGCTCGGGGGCTGCGGACGCAAGGGCGGGCTCGACCTGCCGCCGAACGCGGCGTCACAGGCGCAACCCACGTCGGACACCGAGGCCGAGCGCGCCGCGCAGCCCGGCGTCTTCAATTCGACCTACGGATCCGAGGCTGGCCCCAGCGCCCCCAAGGGCGGCAAGAAGAAATTCGTTCTCGATCCGCTGCTGGACTGAGCGCGCCATGAATCATTTTGATTATCGCAACGGCGTGCTGCACGCCGAGGCCGTCAACCTGTCCGAACTCGCGGATGCCGTCGGCACGCCGTTCTATTGCTATTCGACGGCGACGCTGGAGCGTCACTACCGCGTCTTCACCGAGGCCTTTGCCGGCGAGAAGACGCTGGTCTGCTACGCCATGAAGGCGAACTCCAACCAGTCGGTGCTGCGTACGCTGGCGAAACTCGGGGCCGGGGCCGACGTGGTATCCGGCGGCGAGTTGAAGCGCGCGCTGGCGGCGGGTATTCCGCCGAGCAAGATCCTGTTCTCGGGCGTCGGCAAGACCGAGCCAGAACTGCGTGCAGCGCTGGCGGCCGACGTTCTCTGCATCAACGTCGAGTCCGAGCCCGAACTGGAACTGCTGTCGAAGCTCGCGGTCGAGACCGGCAAGACCGCGCGGATTTCGTTGCGGGTCAATCCGGATGTCGATGCCGGCACCCACGCCAAGATCGCCACCGGAAAATCCGAAAACAAGTTCGGCATTCCGATCGAGCGGGCGCGCGAGGTCTATGCCCTCGCGGCAAAGCTGCCGGGCATCGAGGTGACCGGCACCGACATGCATATCGGCAGCCAGATCACTGATCTCTCCAAGATGGAAACCGCGTTCCGGATTCTTTCCGATTTCGTGCTGACGCTGCGCGCCGACGGACACAACATCTCCCACATCGATTTCGGCGGCGGGCTCGGCATCCCCTATCACGCCGACCGCGAAGCGCCGCCGCTGCCGTCCGCCTACGCCGCGATGGTCAAGCGGGTGACGCACAATCTCGGCTGCACGCTGATGTTCGAGCCCGGGCGGATGATCGTCGGCAATGCCGGCATCCTCGTCTCCCGCGTCATTTATGTGAAGCCGGGCGAGGCGAAAAACTTCGTCATCATCGACGCCGCGATGAACGACCTGATACGGCCGACGCTCTACGAAGCCCATCACGACATCGTGCCGATCCGCGAGGCGGCGAAGGGCGCGCGAACGATCATGGCCGACGTCGTCGGTCCGGTCTGCGAAACCGGCGACTATCTCGCCCTCGATCGCAACCTGCCCGAACCCAGGGCCGGCGATCTCATCGCCATCATGACCGCCGGCGCCTACGGCGCGGTGCAGTCCGGTTTCTACAATACGCGGCCTTTGGTGCCGGAAGTCCTCGTCAAGGACGACCAGTACGCCGTGGTGCGCCCGCGCATCGAGGTCGAGGAACTGATCGCGATGGACAAGCCGGCGCCCTGGCTGTGAGCGTTGTCGCCTCGATGGTCTCCTGAACGTCCGTCATACTGTTTCGGCTGTTTTGGCCGTTATCACCGCACTCGTTTTTTGCGCTGCGTCATAGACCTTGACCTGAAGCATCGGGTATTTGGTTTTGAGTTCCCGCGCTTTCTTTTCGGCGGCTTCCTTGGTGTCGAACACCGCCTTCATCTGACCGTCGACCTCGATGCCGAAACCCTCGGTGATAGTGACATCAGCGCGCATGATGTTCCTGGGGACTGGCTCCTCGGTCATCGTCGTCATGAATTTTCTCATCACGGACCTCCCTTGTTATGTTCTGGCCGCTGCCGCGTTATGGGCGCTGGCTCAACGAGGGTGGACACTTTCGCCGAAAATTCCTCTTCAGCCAGCAACTTGAAATCGCTTTCCGAGGTCATATCTAAAACGCAGTCGATATGGATTCGTTCGGCGGGCCCTCTCTGCTGCTAATCGGGCGCCAGGAACGCATACCGCACCCCCGAAGTTTGAGCGCCGCCCGCAGTGGCCCATCGACCGGATTGCAGCACGACATTTCCTCCAATCAACGTCGCACGGCTCTGCCGGAGCGGCATACGGACCAACATGAAATACATTTCGGAACCTAAGCCGGTAACGGCACACTCACGCCCAAATGCGAAACTTATGGCCGGTGCAGCGCGGCCACGATCCCGGCCCGCCCGGAGAAATGAATCTTCCGGGTTCCCTGGCTCTCAGGCGAAGAGTGCTCAGAGCGCAGAGAGAAACTATGAACGCTATCTGGCCTTGGCCCGCGCTGAACTTCTGAGGGGAGACCGGATCGCAGCGGAGAATTATTTCCAGCATGCCGAGCACTATTTCCGGTCGATGTCGAAGAATGCGAATTAGCACGTAGGTCGCACGAGAGATCACTTCGCCGCGTGATCGCCCTTTGCCCCGCCGACCACCACGCCCGCCGCCTTTTCGATCGGCTTGATCGCGGCGGTGAAATCCGACTCCGGACCCTCGTCGCGGATGATGACCTCCCACAAGCGTCCGACCGCTTCGGCGACTTCCATCGACAGCCCCAGCGATTTCATCTCCGCCAGCGCGAGCCGCACATCCTTCACCATCAAGCCGGTGGCGAAGCCGAAATCGAAGCTGCGCGGCAGCACCGAGCGCGGAAACTTGTCGCGGCTGGCGGTGTTCAGTCCCGAACCGGCATTGATGACGTCGATCATCACGGCCGGATCGAGCCCCGCCTTGACGCCCATCACCACGGCTTCCGACGTCGCCACCATCGCGGTTGCGGAGAGGAAGTTGTTGGCAAGTTTCATCGTCTGCGCCGAGCCGGGCTTTTCGCCGATGAAGAACACTTTTCCGATCACGTCGAGCGCCGGCTTTACCGCCTCATAGTCGGCACGCGGGCCGGAGGCCATCACCGCCAACGTTCCCTTCTCGGCGCCGCCGACGCCGCCGCTCACGGGACTGTCGATCTGCACGATGTTCTTCGCAGCCAGCAGGCCGTGAATCCGTGTGGCCATCTGCGAACCGACGGTGGAAAGATCGACGAAGCGCCTGACGCGCTTGCCCTCGATCACCCCAGCGGCGCCGCCGGTCGCAACATCGAGTGAAGCTTGCAGCGAGGGTAGGCTCGCCAGGACGGTCTCGCAACGGTCGGCGACGTCCTTGGGCGACGATGCGGCCTGCGCGCCGAGCGCGACCAGTTGGTCGACGACTTCCTTCCGCGTATCGAACACGGTGAGCTGGTGCTTGGCCTCGATCAGGCGTCGCGCCATCGGAAAACCCATCTTCCCGAGGCCGATGAATCCGATTTCCATGATGGTGTTTCCTCTCGCACTTCGTCATTGCGAGGCTTGTCCCGCCGTAGCTCGAAGAGCGAAGGCGGAAGCGCGCCTAGGTCTGATTGCTTCCGCCTTCGCTAAAGCTTCGGCGGACAAGTCGCTTCGCTCGCAATGACGGCTGAAACGGTTTGTTATTTCGACGCTCTTAACCCTTGTCCAATTCCGCAAACACTTCGCGCGCGATGCGAAAGCTGTCGACGCCGGCGGGGATGCCGGCATAGATCGAAACCTGCATGAAGATCTCGCGGATCTCGTCGCGGCTGACGCCGTTGGTCAGCGCGCCCTTGATGTGCGCCTTCAATTCGTGCGGCCGGTTCAGGATCGAGATCATGGCGAGGTTGAGCATGCTGCGCGTCTTGTGCGGCAGTTCCTCGCGGCCCCATACCGCGCCCCAGCAATATTCGGTGACGAGTTCCTGGAACGGCTTGTTGAAGCTGTCGGCGTTCTTCAGGGCATTGTTGACATAGGCCTCGCCGAGCACGGCTTTGCGAATTTCCAGTCCCTTGTCGTGTGTCTTTTGGTCCATGACGTTTCCTTACGTATTTTTACGGTTCGATGCCGACGTTACGGGGTCGCCCGCCCGCAGTCACGCCTTCGTGTTATGCGTATTTCCGGGTGTGGGTTACCCCGGGAACGGGTGCCTCATTGCCGCCGTTGTGCTAGGCTGACTTGTCGGTAACCCGGAGAGAGTTTGTTGAACGGCGCTTCTCCCGACCCCACTAAAACCACCCGCGAGCCGGATGCTGTCGCGCGGCTCAAACTGACGCAGGCCCTGCAACGGGCTCAGTATGCGATTGCGTGGGAACGCGCCTGGCCGGGCTTCGCCCGGATTTTGAGCGTGATCGGACTGTTTCTGGTGGCGTCCTGGGCCGGTTTGTGGCTGGCGCTGCCATTCCTTGCACGTGCGATCGGCCTCGGCCTGTTCATCCTGCTGGCGCTGGCGGCGTTATTCCCGCTCGCGCGGTTTCGCTGGCCGAGCCGCGAAGAGGCGTTGAGCCGGCTCGACCGCGGCACCGGCATTCGCCACCGCCCGGCGACCGCGCTGACCGATACGCTCTCCAACAAGGACCCGATCGCGCAGGCGCTGTGGCGCGAGCAGCGCGAGCGCACGCTGGCCTCGATCAAGCGGATCCGCGCCGGGCTGCCTTCGCCGCGGCTTCCGATCCACGATCCCTGGGCGCTGCGCGCGCTGGTCATGGTGATGCTGGCGGCCGCCTATGTCGCCGCCGGCGACGAGCGCACGCTGCGAATTGCCGCGGCGTTCGACTGGAACGGGGTGCTGGCGCCGGCGAACGTCCGGGTCGATGCCTGGGTGACCCCGCCGGTCTATACCGGCAAGCCGCCGGTCATTCTGTCCGCCGCCAGGGATGCGGCTTCGCCCGATAGCGGAGCACCGTTGCCGGTGCCTTCAGGCAGCACGCTGCTGGTGCGTTCCAGCGGCGGCACCATCGATGTCGTGGTCGGCGGCGGCGTGACCGAGATCGCGCCGGGTGAACAGGCGCCGAAGGGCACCAACGAACGGCATTTCAAGATCACCGGCGACGGCAGTGCGCATGTCCGCGCGCCGTCCGGCCAGCCGCTGTGGCGCTTTGCGGCCACTCCCGACCGCGCGCCGACCATTTCGCTTGCCAAGGATCCGGAACGCCAGGCCCGCGGCTCGCTGCAGATGTCCTACAAGCTCGAGGACGATTACGGCGTCACCGAAGCGCGCGCGCAATTCGTCGCCCGCCCCGCCGATGCGGCCAAGACTTCTGATGCCAAGACCCCCGATGCCAAGACCCCCGATGCGAAGGAAGGCAAGAGCAAGGAGGCCGACAAGGCCGAGCCGCGGCCGCTGTTCGAGTCGCCGCAGTTTCCGCTGGTGCTGCCGAACGCGCGTACCCGCAACGGCGTCGGCCAGACGGTGAAGGATCTCAGCGAAGATCCCTATGCCGGCGCCGACGTGACGCTGACGCTCACGGCCAAGGACGAGGCCGGCAATGAAGGCAAGAGCGAGCCGTTCAATATGCGGCTGCCGGAGCGGCTGTTCACAAAGCCCCTGGCGCGTGCCTTGATCGAGCAGCGCCGCATCCTCGCCCTCGACGCCAACCAGAATGCGCAGGTCTATACTGCGCTCGATGCGCTGATGATCGCGCCGGAACTGTTCACGCCGGAGGCTGGGCATTATCTCGGCCTCTTCAGCGTTAAGCACCAACTCGAGGCGTCGCGCACCGATGCCGCGCTGCGCGAAGTCGTCGCCAGCCTGTGGGCGCTTGCCGTCGCCATCGAGGACGGCAACATCACCGACGTCGACAAGGCGCTGCGCGCGGCCCAGGAAGCGCTCAAGCAGGCGCTGGAGCGCGGCGCCACCGACGAGGAGATCAAGAAGCTCACCGACAATCTGCGCGCCGCGCTGGACAATTTCCTGCGCCAGCTCGCCGAGCAGTTCCGCAACAATCCGCAGCAATTGGCCCGCCCGCTCGATCCCAACACCAAGATGCTGAGCCAGCAGGATCTCAAGAGCATGCTCGACCGGCTGGAGCGGATGTCGCGGTCCGGCGACAAGGATGCCGCCAAACAGCTATTGGAACAGCTGCAGCAGATGCTGGAAAACCTGCAGATGGCGCAGCCAGGCCAGGGCGACAACGAGATGGAGCAGGCGCTGAACGAGCTCGGCGACATGATCCGCAAGCAGCAGCAATTGCGCGACAAGACCTACAAGCAGGGCCAGGATTCCAGGCGCGACCGCATGCGCGGCAAGCAGGGCGACCAGAGCATGGGCGATCTGCAGCAGGACCAGCAGGGCCTCCGCGATCGGCTGAAGAAATTGCAGGAAGAACTCGCCAAGCGCGGCATGGGACCGGGCCAGCGCGGCCAACAGGGCCAGCAGGGTCAGCGCGGCGAACAGGGGCAGGGCCAGCAGGGTCAAGGCCAGCAGGGTCAAGGCGGCGACCAGGGCGACGGTGAGGACGGGCTCGGCCAGGCCGATTCGGCGATGGGCGATGCCACCGGCCGGCTCGGCGATGGCAATGCCGATGGCGCGGTGGACTCGCAAGGCCGCGCGCTCGACGCGCTGCGCAAGGGTGCGCAGAGCCTGGCCGAGGCCATGCAGCAGGGTGACGGCGACCAGCCGGGCGACGGCCCCGGCAATCCAAGAGGCCGCCAGCAGGGCGCTGCCAACTCGACCGATCCGCTGGGCCGGCCGATGCGCAACAACGAATTCACCGACGATTATTCGGTGAAGATCCCCGGCGAGATCGACGTGCAGCGGGTGCGCCGGATCCTCGAAGAACTGCGGCGCCGTCTCGCCGATCCGTCCCGCCCGCAGATCGAACTCGATTACATCGAGCGGCTGTTGAAGGATTATTGAGCGGGGCTCGGCTCAACCGACCGTCATCACGCACACTGTCGTCACCCGCGAAGGCGGGTGTCAGGGATTGATCGAGAAGCCGCGGCGTACTGGATCCCCGCCTTCGCGGGGATGACGAGCTGAGGATGTGGCGGCACTGGTAGACCGCCCTCCCAGCTACCCCGCCTTCCCAGCCGCCAGCGCATCCGCCACAGCCGTGCGGATGTCGTGCACCGAGAACGGCTTCGTCACCACGTCGTGTACGATGGCGTTGAGGCCGGAGGCGCGTTCGCGCTGATCGGCGAAACCCGTCATCAACAGGATCTTCAGCTTGGGAAAATCGCGCGCCGCCGTCAGCGCAAGTGCGATGCCGTCCATCACGGGCATCTGGATGTCGGTCAGCAGCAGGTCGAACGTGCCGTGTTCGCGGGTCAGGATATCGAGCGCTTCGGCGCCGTCCTCGGCGGTGACGGTCTCATGGCCGTCCATGGCGATGGCGCGCGCCACCAGCGAGCGCATGGAATCCTCGTCATCGGCAATCAGCACGCGTGGCATGAAGTCGTCTCTCTCGCCTCAGGCGGCCTGGTTCAGGCGTGGCCGGCCAGATCCCGCTTGTTGAAAAAGCGTACGTCAATATTGCGGCCTTCGGGCGGCGGCGAAGCCAGCCGCGACTTGAAGTAGGCGCGCTCGCCGGGCTTGAGCACCGGCTGCTCGAGCACCGCGTTCCAGGCATAGATCTCGGCGCCTTGCGCGTCGCGGACGGAAAAGCGCAGCCGCGGCAATTCGACCGGCTTCTTGGTCTCGCCTATGATCACGCCTTCGATGACCAGGACCGGCTTGCCGTCCACGGTCTCGTTGCTGATCTTGATGTCCTTGAACGCCAGCCCGCGCAGGTTCACCTCCAGCCCGACCATCTTGTAGAACGTCGCGGTTTGCGGCAGCAGCCGCACGGTTTCAGCGCGCCAGATTATCAGCGCCAGGATCAGCGCGCCCATCGCGGCGCAGGCGGTCGGCAGGCCCAAGGACGGCATGAAGGGGATGCGGGGCAGGGAGGGCAGCCGGAACAGGCGGGCCAACCGCTGGCGGTGCGTGGTGATCGGGATCCCCTCATGGTTTTCCGCATCCAGCCGGGTGGCCGACGGCCAGTCGCTGTCGCCGCTTGGTTGCGATCCTTCGCCCTCGGCCGGCCAGCCGGCCGAAATCGAGGGGCTGTCGACCACCGGGGTGTCATGCCCCTCCTCCTCGCGCGCCAGCGCCTCCCACTCGGCCGCGGCATCGTTCGCGGCCGGCGGGGCCGATTGCGCCGAAGTTGGCATGGCGGCCGGCCCGGCGGCCGCCATTTCGATCGCGTCTTCGGGCCGCGCCAGCCAGGTCTCCTTGCAGCGCGAACAGCGGACGGTACGTCCGGCGGGCCCCAGGGTGGCAGGATTGATGGCGTAAGATGTTGTACAATGAGGGCAAACGATATGCATGGAGCCCATCTCACCAGTGTCTTTGCCCGGATGCTACATAGCGACCGTTAACGAATCGGAAACCATAACGGCCGCAAAACCGTTTTGTCCGGTTGGTGCCCAAACCAGCGGGCCACGAGCCCAAAGTTCAGGTTCGGGTCCAGGTTCAAGTCCGGGGTTTCCGGCCGCGGTCCACGCCGAGCGGAGCTCGGTCACTACCCACGCCGAGCGGAGCTCGGCCACTGCCCACGCCGAGCAGAGCTCGGCCACGGCTCATGTCGAGCGGAGCTGAGCTTGGTTCGGTTCGAAAATGTCGGTTTGCGGTACGGGCTCGGCCCGGAGATTTTGCGCGACCTTACTTTCCTGATCCCGGCCCATTCCTTCCAGTTTCTCACCGGTCCCTCGGGCGCGGGCAAGACCTCGCTGCTGCGGTTGTTGTTTCTGTCGCTGCGGCCGACGCGCGGCCTCGTCAACCTGTTCGGCCAGGACGTCTCGCTGCTCAACAAGGATCAGATCGCGGGTCTGCGCACGCGCATCGGCATCGTGCTGCAGGATTTTCGCCTGCTCGACCACATGACGACCTATGAGAACGTGGCGCTGCCGTTCCGCGTGATGGGTCGTGAAGAATCCAGCTATCGCCGGGAGGTGATCGACCTCCTGAAGTGGGTCGGTCTCGGCGAGCGCATGGATGCGCTGCCGCCGATCCTGTCGGGCGGCGAGAAGCAGCGCGCCGCGATCGCGCGCGCGGTGATCTCGCGGCCGCAATTGCTGCTGGCGGACGAACCGACCGGCAGCGTCGACCCGACGCTCGGCCGGCGCCTGCTGCGGCTGTTCATCGAATTGAACAGGCTGGGCACCGCGGTGATCATCGCGACCCACGACATCACGCTGATGGACCAGTACGAGGCGCGGCGGATGGTGCTGCATCAGGGGCGGTTGCACATCTATGAGTAAGATGGATGACGAGCATGGGCCGCTGGTGGACCTCGGCACCGAGCGCCCGCAGGTGCCGGCGCGCGCGCGCAACATGTCGCCGATCGTGCCGCGGGCGTCGATCTCCGGCCGCGCGCTGGTCGCCGTCGTCGCCATCATGACGTTCCTCGCTTCCATCACCACCGGCACCGTGCTGCTCGTCAGCGCATCGGCCGCGGAATGGCAGTCGGAGGTCGCCAGCGAAATCACCATGCAGGTGCGCCCGCAGGCGGGGCGCGATCTCGAGCGCGACGTGACCGCGGCGGTGGAGGCGATGCGGGCGCAGCCCGGCATCGTCCAGGTCAAGCCGTTCACCAAGGACGAATCGGCCAGGTTGCTGGAGCCGTGGCTTGGCAGCGGGCTGTCGATCGAGCAGTTGCCGGTGCCGCGCGTCGTCGTCGCGCGCGTCCAGCCCGGCACCACGCTCGATCTCGCGGCACTGCGCTCCAGGGTGACGCAGGTCGCGCCGTCGGCGAGCGTCGACGATCACCGCGCCTGGATCGAGCGCATGCGCTCGATGACCGGGGCGACCGTATTTGCCGGCGTCGGCATCCTCGTGCTGGTGATCGCGGCGACGATCATTTCGGTTTCGTTCGCGACCCGCGGTGCGATGGCGGCGAACCGCCCGATCGTCGAGGTGCTGCACTTCGTCGGCGCCGGCGACCGTTATATCGCCAACCATTTCCTGCGGCATTTTCTCAGGCTCGGGCTGGAGGGCGGGTTGATCGGCGGCGGCGCCGCGATGCTGGGTTTCGGCTTCTCCGAATCGATCGCCGCCTGGTTCTCGGGCACCCCCGTCGGCGATCAATTCGCAGCGCTCCTGGGGACGTTTTCGCTGCCGCCCTCGGGCTATCTGGCGCTCGCGATACAGGCCGTGGCAATCGCCGCCATTACCGCCTGGGCCTCGCGGCGAACGCTGTTCGCCACGCTGGACGATATCGATTGATTTGGGCCATTGGTATTTTCAAGTGAAGCAAGTCACGGACTTGACCCGGGGACCGGGACTCCACTTCGCCTGAAAACGTTCTAGAATTATCCGTGGGACGAGGGTTGCCGGACGATATGGATTTGCAGCACGACGATAGCACGCCGGGAACGCGGGTCGCGCCGCCGCGCGGATGGCTGCGCGCGGTCATCGTCGGCTCCATGGCGATTCTGTTCGTCGGTGCGGCGGTAGGTTTCATCGCCTTTCTCTCGCAATTGCGCGGCGTCGAAATCAAGCCGACGCGCGCCGCCGACGGGATCGTGGTCTTCACCGGCGGCTCGTCGCGGGTGTCGGATGCGATGGAATTGCTGGCCGGCGGCTACGGCAAGCGGCTGTTGATTTCGGGCGTGCATCCGACCAACGCCGCGCGCGACATTTCGCGCTCGCTGCCCGACAACCAGTCGCTGCTCGGCTGCTGCGTCGATCTCGACCGCTCCGCGATCAACACGCGCAGCAATGCCGCCGAGACGCGGCGCTGGGCGCGGGAGCGCGGCTTCAAGTCGCTGATCGTGGTGACGTCGAACTACCACATGCCGCGGGCCATTCTGGAATTGTCGCATGCGATGCCGGATGTCACGCTGATTCCGTTCGCGGTGATCGGCGACAAATGGCGCGACGAGCCGTGGTGGACCAGCGGCGCGACGCTACGTCTGTTGCTGTCGGAGTATGCGAAATATGTCGCCGCCGAGGTGCGAGTGCGCCTCGCCGGTGCGGGCATCGATCTCGTGCCCGAACCTTCCGATCAGCCCGCGCCGGGGCCGCCCCGCCCGGCGACGGCGCAAGCCAACTGAAACTGACCGGCTTTCGGCTACCAGGCTAGGGCGCATCTTGCGCGCCTTGAACGGGTGAATGGAGCAGATGCTGATCGTGCAGCATCATCGCCAGCCGATGCAGTTGGGAATCGCGAAAGCCGGCCGCCTCGATCGCCTTCACGGTGGCTAGAACATAGTCGCGGTTAACGCCGGACTGGCCGTGTCCCTGAAGCACGTGGCGCAACTGTTCCGCCAGCGACAGCCGCCCGGCATATTGCACGTGGCCGCGGTCGACCACATAGACGAGCGCGCTGACGCGCTGGCGCGCCTCGTTCTCCAGCCACACCGATCGTTTCACCTCGCGGTACACCGAGGTGACCTGCTCGCGTTCGCGCAAATAGGCGATGGTCGCTGTGCGGTTCTTCTCCGCGACCCGGAACGCGACGCCGCGGCAGGCGCCGCCGCGATCGAGCCCGAGCACGAGGCCGGGCTTTTCCGGCGTGCCGCGATGGACGAAGGAATAGACGCAGAGCGCGCGGTGTTCGCCGATTAGCCGTGCCGGAACCCGTTCGATGAATTCGAAACCCGGGCGCCACATCAGGGAGCCGTAACCGAACACCCAGAGGTCGCCTGACGAGAATTCCGTATCGTTGAGCGCAATCGCGGACATCGCCCGCACCGCTACCAGAACGGCACGGCAAAGCGAAGTGAAATCAATGCCTTTTGTTGCGGGGAGCGGATGCTTACATTTGACAAAATCGCTAGCCAAAGGACGCCGCATGCCTGACACGACCCCCGCGCCGCGCCGGCGCCCGCTGTGGCGCCTCTTCATCATGCCCGCACTGCTCGTCGTCGCCGCCGCGGCATGGAGCGCGTTCTGGTTCTATGCCGCTTCCGAAGTCGGCGTGCGCGCCGACGCCTGGGCGGCGCAGGAGGCAAAATCCGGCCGGGTCTATGCGTGCGGCAAGCGCTCGGTGGCAGGCTTCCCGTTCCGCTTCGAGGTCCGCTGCGACGACGCCAGCGTATCGCTGGTTTCGCAGACGGCGGGCGCGCAGGCGCCGTTCACCGCGCGGCTCGGCGAGATCATGGTGATCGCGCAGATCTATCAGCCGAGATTGCTGATCGCAGAATTCAAGGCGCCGGCCACGCTGGCCGATCGCGGCCAGCCGCCGTCGATGAAGGTGAACTGGACCAGCGGCCGCAGCAGCGTGAGCGGCTTGCCCGATATTCCGCAGCGCGCTTCCATCGTGTTCGACAATCCCTCGATCGACCGCGTCAACGGACCGGTGCAGACGCCGCTCGCGCGCGCCGGCCGTGCCGAATTGCACGGCCGCCTCGCCGAGGGCTCGGCCAGGGATAGGCCGGTGATCGAAGCGGTGCTGCAGATAGCAGGCGGCAACGTGCAGGAAGTGCATCCGATACTCGCAGCGCCATTCGACGCCGACATCCAGACCAAGCTCACGGGCCTGAAGGATTTTACGCCGAAGCCGTGGCCCGAGCGGTTCAGGGAATTGCAGGCGGCGGGCGGTCATGTCGAGATCGTGCGCTCGCGGATTCAACAGGGCGATCTGATCTCGGTGGCCGCTGGGACGTTGAGTCTCAACGCGCAGGGGCGGATCGACGGCGAACTGCAGATGACGGTGACGGGACTGGAGCGCGTGATCCCGGCGCTTGGGATCGAAAAGATGCTGGAAGAGGGCGTGCCACAGGCAACGCTCGATCGCGTCGCGCCGGGCGTCAAGTCGCAGGACCTCAACAACCTGTTCGGCGCGCTCGACAGGGCGATCCCGGGCCTCGGCAAGGTCGTCAAGCAGAACGCCAATACCGGCGTTGTCGCCGGCATCAACGCGCTCGGCAAGGAGGCGGAGCTGGAGGGCAAAAAGGCGCGCGTCTTCCCGATGCGCTTCGTCGACGGCGCGGTGTTTTTGGGGCCAATAAAGGTGGGGCAAGTGCCGCCGCTGTTTTAGCTTTCACCGTTGCGCGCCAATCTCTCCACGTCATTGCGAGGAGCGCAAGCGACGAAGCAATCCAGCCATCGGTTATGCCGCGCTGTGGATTGCTTCGCTGCGCTCGCAATGACGGAGGGGAGAGCGGAGCGCACAACCCTCACTCCGTCTTCTTCAGCGGCGGATGCGGCCGGCCGAAATCCGGCGCCGCCGAATCCTGGCCGATCTCGACGATGCCGCGGCGGATGGCGCGGGTGCGGGTGAAATGCTCGAACAGCGCCTCGCCGTCGTTGCGGCGGATCGCGCGGGTGAGCTTTGAAAGATCCTCGTTGAAGGTGCCGAGCATTTCCAGCACCGCTTCCTTGTTGTTCAAAAACACGTCGCGCCACATCGTCGGGTCCGACGCTGCGATGCGGGTGAAGTCACGAAAGCCGCCGGCGGAGAATTTGATTACCTCCGACGACGTCACCTGCGCCAGTTCATCTGCCGTGCCGACGATGGTGTAGGCGATCAGATGCGGCAGATGGCTCGTGATCGCCAGCACCAGATCATGATGATCGGGCGTCATGATCTCGACCCTGGCGCCCATGCCGGCCCAGAACGCTCGCAGGGTTTCGATCGCCGTCGGATCGGTGCCATCAGGTGGCGTGAGGATGCACCAGCGGTCGATGAACAGTTCGGCGAAGCCGGAATCGGGCCCGGAATGCTCGGTGCCCGCCACCGGATGCGCCGGAACGAAATGAACGGTCTGCGGCAGATGCGGCGCCATCTCGCGGACGATCGCGCCCTTGACCGAGCCGACGTCGGAGACGATCGCGCCGGCTTTCAGGAACGGCGCGATCTCCTGGGCGACCGGGCCGCAGGCGCCGACCGGGATGCAGAGGATCACGAGGTCGGCGTCTGCAACGGCTTCCGCGTTGGTCTCCAGCACGCGGTCGACGATGCCGAGTTCGGTCACCCGCGCGCGGGTTTTTTCCGAGCGCGCGGTGGTGACGATTTCGCTGGCGAGCGCTTGCGCCCGCGCCGCGCGCGCGATCGAGCCGCCGATCAGGCCGAAGCCGATCAGCGCGACGCGTCGGAAGATCGGCGCGGCGCTCATCTGGCCGCCATGAAGTCGCGCAAGGCATCGACGACGAGGCGATTGGCCTCCTCGGTGCCGATGGTCATGCGCAGGGCGTGGGGGAGGCCGTAATTGTTGAGCGCGCGCAGCACCAGGCCGCGCCTGGTGAGGAACGCATCCGCCTCAGTCGAGGTCTTGCCCTTGTCGAGCGGGAAATGGATCAGCACGAAATTCGCGACGCTCGGCGTGACCTTGAGCCCGAGTTTTGTCACCTCTTCCGTGATCCAGTTGCGCCACTGCTCGGTGAACGCCTTCGACATCCGGACATGCGCGGTGTCCTCGATCGCCGCGACCGCCGCCAGCATCGCCGGCGTCGAGACGTTGAACGGCCCGCGGATCCGATTGACGGCGTCGATGATGTTGGCGGGGCCGAACATCCAGCCGATTCGTAAGCTGGCCAGCCCGTGAATCTTGGAAAACGTATGCGTCATCACGGTATTTTCGGTGGTCGCCACCAGTTCGAGGCCGAGCTCGTAATCGTTGCGCGACACGTAGTCGGCATAGGCGGCATCCAGCACCAGCAGCACATGCGGCGGCAGACCTGCGCGCAGCCGCTTGACCTCGTCGAACGGCACGTAGGTGCCGGTCGGGTTGTTCGGGTTGGCCAGCCAGACCAGTTTGGTGCGCGGCGTCACGCGCGCGAGGATGGCGTCGACGTTGGCGGTGAAGTCGGTCTCGGGCGCGATGACGTTCTTCGCGCCGTTCGCCATGGTGGCGATCGGATACACCAGAAAACCGTGCGCGGTGGAGATCGCTTCATCGCCATGGCTGAGATAGGTGTGCGCCAAGAGATTGAGGATTTCGTCCGAGCCGGCGCCGCAGATGATGCGGTTGGGATCTAGCCCATAAGCGCGGCCGATCGCCTCGCGCAGCACCCGCGAGGAGCCTTCCGGATAGTCCTCCAGATGCGCCGCCGCCTGCTTGTAGACTTCGATCGCCTTCGGCGAGGGCCCGAACGGGGTCTCGTTGGCGGACAGCTTGAATACCTTGCGGCCCGGCTCCGGCACCGGCGTCTTGCCGGGCGTGTAGGGCGCAATATCGAGAATGCCGGGATTCGGCACGGGTCGGTTCATCTTCAACTCCGGAATTTCGGGGCGGGCCCTTAAGCCTTGGCTGCCCCGTTCGGGGGCACCGTATAGCGCGTTGCGTGGCTGCCGACGAGGGCCGAAGAGCGCACTGAGGCGCCGGCCTGGATCAGGGCATTCTTGATCTTTTCGAAGCCGGCGCCGGCGTCCGACACCAGAAGCGCCGCGCCGTCGAAGGCGGTATCGGGCACGGCGACGATTTCGGCAAGCGGCGCCAGTGCGCGCGCGGTATCGGCGTTCCAGCCGGCGACGCGCACGCTCCACATCTGGACTTCCGTCACCATGGCGTCGTCGGCGACCCGCGAGATCACGAACACCGGCAGCGCCGCCGGATGATCGGCGCGTTCGAGGAACGGCAGCCGGGCGATGATCTTCGGTGCGCCGCTGGCCTCCAGCGCGATCCACCACGGCGTGCGGCTCGAGATCGCCGAGACTAGCGCCAGATCGCCCTTCGATTTCGCCACCGCCTCGACTGCGGCGTGCGCGCTGAAATGGCCGACATAGGGCACGACGAAGCCGAAGTGAAACCGCGCCGAATCCCGCATCGCGGCCTCGCCGACCGAGACATCCGCATGCACCGAGAACGGCGCCTGGACATAGGTGAACGTCGAGATGATGACGCGCCAGATGCTCTCGATGGTGTCGAGCGGCAGGATGCCGCGATGGCGCTGCACCAGTTGCCGCATCATGCTGGCCTCGCGCGCAGGCCGGAACGCAGAGCCGACTTCCTGGGTCTGCTTCACCTGGATCAGCCGGTCGATGATGTCGCCGCGCGCCATCAAGAGGCGATGAACCTGCTCGTCGATCGCGTCGATCTCCTTGCGCAGCTCCTGCAGCGAGGGCGGGGCCGGGGGTGCCTTGGACGGTACCTTGGACATCTCAAAAACCTTGGTGCCGGACAGCCCGATGCGGCCGGCAGACAGTCGCATTGATTAGGAAAGACGGGCGCTGAAAGCAAAGAGAAACGTCACGGAGGAGCCCTGCGCGATCAGGTTAACCATGGTGCCCGGCCCCGCCTGCCTTGACGAAATGCTTGGGCGGGACTAGCTTTGTTCCATTCCGTGGTCATTTGAGCCGGCCGGCTTGCAGCCACGTTAAACAATTCGCTAAACAGGCCGGGGACAGATTTGATCCCGGCCGAACCTTTGTTCAGGCCGGGTTTTTTATGGCCTGATTCTGTCCGTAGCCTCCGCGAGGAGGAGGGTCGCCGCGATGACAAACGTGCATTCGATACCGAGCCCCTCGATCCTCAACGAGGATCGCGCCCATGAGGCCGATCATCCGACCTCGCTGGTGGCGAAGTTCGGCACCGAGCAGCCCTTGAAGCTCGATTGCGGCATCGATCTCGCGCCATTTCAGATCGCCTATCAGACCTATGGCGAACTGAACGCCGACCGCTCCAACGCTATTCTGATCTGCCACGCGCTGACCCTCGATCAGCATGTCGCCAACGTGCATCCCCTGACCGGCAAGGCCGGCTGGTGGGAGATCATGGTCGGTCCCGGCCGTCCGCTCGATACCGACAGATATTTCATCATCTGTTCGAACGTGATCGGTGGCTGCATGGGATCGACCGGTCCGGCCTCGACCAATCCGGCTACCGGCAAGGCCTGGGGGCTGGATTTTCCAGTCATCACCATCCCCGACATGGTTCGCGCGCAGGCCATGCTGCTCGATCGGCTGGGGATCGAAACGTTGTTGTGCGTGACCGGCGGATCGATGGGCGGCATGCAGGTGCTGCAATGGACCGCCGCCTGTCCGGAGCGCGTGTTTTCGGCGCTGCCGGTCGCTTGCTCGACGCGCCATTCGGCGCAAAACATTGCGTTTCACGAACTCGGCCGACAGGCCGTGATGGCCGATCCGGACTGGCATCATGGGCGCTATTTCGAACGCAGCACCCATCCGCACCGCGGGCTGGCCGTGGCGCGGATGGCTGGCCACATCACCTATCTCTCCGACGCCGCGCTGCATCGCAAGTTCGGACGGCGAATGCAGGATCGCGAGTTGCCGACCTTCTCGTTCGACGCGGATTTCCAGGTCGAAAGCTATCTGCGCTATCAAGGCTCGTCGTTTGTCGAGCGTTTTGATGCCAACAGCTATCTCTACCTGACGCGGGCGATGGACTATTTCGATATCGCCGCCGACCATGACGGCGTGCTGGCGCAGGCGTTTCGCGGCATCAAGACCCGCTTCTGCGTGGTGTCGTTCACCTCGGACTGGCTGTTCCCGACCTCGGAATCGCGGGCGCTGGTGCATGCGCTCAACGCCTCCAGCGCGCGGGTGTCGTTCGCCGAAATCGAAACCGATCGCGGCCATGACGCCTTCCTGCTCGATGTGCCGGAGCTCTTCGACATTGCCCGCGCCTTCCTGGAATCCGCCGGCAAGGCGCGTGGGCTCTGCAATGGTGCGGGTGGTTGATATGGCGGTTCAGGAACCGGCCTTGCCGCTCGGCGGCATAGCGCCCGATCGCACCGGCAAGTATCGCACCGATCATCTTCTGGTCGCGGAAATGATTCCATCTGGCTCGAAGGTGCTCGACGTCGGCTGCGGCGATGGCGAGTTGCTGCAGCTATTGGAAAGCCGCGGCATCGACGGCCGCGGCATCGAGCTGTCGCGCGAGGGCGTCAACCGCTGCGTCGCCAGGGGGCTTGCGGTGGTGCAGGGCGACGCCGACACTGACCTAGTCAATTATCCTGATGACGCCTTTGACTACGTGATCCTGTCGCAAACGCTGCAAGCCACGCGGCAGCCGAAGGCCGTGCTGGAAAACCTGCTGCGGATCGGCCGGCGCGCGGTCGTCTCATTCCCGAATTTCGGCTTCTGGAAGATGCGGCTGCAACTGCTGGTCGGCGGGCACATGCCGCGTACCGAAAATCTCCCCGCCACCTGGTACGACACGCCGAACATCCATTTCTGCACCATCAAGGATTTCGTGCAGCTCTGCGACGAGATCAACGTCAAGATGGAGCGCGCCATGGCGCTCGATCTCTACGGCCGCCCGGTGCCGCTGAACCTGCCCTGGTGGGTCTGGAACATGTTCGGCGAGCAGGGCGTGTTTTTGCTGAGCAGGGGCGGGGCGGGGCAGGGAAAATAGGCCTCCGCCGTCATTGCGAGGAGCGAAGCGACGAAGCAATCCATCTTTCCCCGAGTCGAGGCATGGATTGCTTCGCTTCGCTCGCAATGACGGGGCTAGACCATCGACCTCGCATCGCGCACCGGCCATCTCCCGGCCTCCACCAGCGCGATGAACCGCTCCACCATCTCGTTGAACAGCGCCGGCTCTTCGAGATTGAGCACGTGGCCTGACTTGGGGAAGAACGAGAGCCCGGCCGCCGGCAGATGCTGTTTCAGGAACAGGCTCGGCCCGATGCAATTGTCGTCCTCGTCGCCGCACAGGATCAGCGCCGGCGCCGGCACGCGTCTGATCGCATCCGTCATGGTGTAGATCGAGGGACGCATCCCCTGAAAGCTGCGCATGGTGTTGGCCGAACCTTTGGCGTCGTGCCGCGCCAGCGCGGCGTAGAAGTCGGCGTGGCCGCGCGGGTCCTTCAGCAGGAACGGAATCCGGCTCGGAGCCTCACGCGTAACCTTGGCGACTTCCACCGAGCCGATCGCCTCATACTGCTCGGCGTTGGCCCGGCACTGCGCGCGGAAGGCGTCGAGGTTTTCGAGATCCGAGCCCGCGCCGACGGCAGCGAGCGTCATCGACAGCGCCCGCTCCGGCGCATTGAGGCCGACCTGCAGCGAGGAATAAGAGCCCATCGACAGGCCAACGAAATGCGCTCTCGCGATGCCGAGGTGATCGAGCACGGCGAGCGCGTCGGTGTAGAAGTGCTTGTAAGTGTAGACGTCGGCGTCAGACGGCACGTCGGATGGCGTATAGCCGCGCGCCGAATAGGCGATGCAGCGGTGGCCGCGCGAGAAGTAGCGCATCTGCGGCTCCCAGTTGCTATGGTCGGCCGCGAATTCGTGCAGGAAGATGATCGGCGTCCCGCTTCCCGCCTCTTCATAGTGAAGACGAACGCTATCCTTGGCGACGGCATAGGGCATTTCGGATTCCTCTCCATTTTCTTGTTTTCACGCAACTTCCTTGCGCGGCCGGCCCGCAAAATTGCAGTTAATTCCCGCGGCTGCAATGCGGCAGTTTAGTTTCATTTTCGCCATCGAATCATCGCGGAATCACCCCGAAATCGTTTCCGCGCCGCCACATGAAATCTTCCTCCCGTCACATCGCGACGCAAAACGCCGCCCGCGTTCGTTCGTAGACGAACGCAAAGGGGAAGTGTTAGAGGATCAAGTATGCGTCAGTTGTTTGCGTTTCGCCGGTCGCTTCGTTTCATCGCGCTGGCACTGTGTTCGGCTTCCATCGTCGTATTTGTCTCTCCAGCTGAAGCACGGCCTCACCACGGCGCAGGGCGACACGCCCGGGCCTATCACGCCGGCCATCATGCCAAGCATCATTACGCTCATCGTCACCATCGCCATGCCATCAGGATGTCGCGCTGGAAGCGCGGGGGTGCGCCAATGCAGGCCGGCGGCTTTGCCAACACCAACCCGAGCTTCATGGAAAGCAGCCCCCAGATGGCTGCGCCTGGCGGCTTCAGCGCGCCCAACGCCGTCACTGAGGCGCGCGCCGATCGCGGCCGTCGTGCCCGGCTCAAGCACGCCGCGCACACGTCGCGCTGGGAACGCAGCGTAGCGCAAATGCAGGCGCGCGGTCTTGCCGATGCCAATGCAAGCGTCGCGACGAACGCAAGCGTCGGGGCGAATGCAACCGGGACGCCGACCGGAGGCGCGATGGCCTCTCACTTCACCTCATCGAATGTCGTGGCCGAAGCGCGCCGCTATCTCGGCGGCAACCCGACGGGACGCGGCAGCCTGTGGTGTGCGCGGTTCACCAACATGGTTCTGCAGCACTCCGGCTATCGCGGCACCGGCTCTGATATGGCGAGTTCGTTCGCGAAATACGGCCAGCGCATTTCCGGGCCGCAAGTCGGCGCGATTGCGGTGATGACGCGCGGCCGCCGCGGCGGCCATGTCGGCATCATCACCGGCATCGACGCCAAGGGCAATCCGATCATGATTTCGGGCAACAACGGCAACCGCGTCCGCGAAGCCCCGGTCTCGCGCGGCCGGATCTATGCCTACGTCATGCCGTCGAGCTGAGGCGGATTGCGTTGCATTCTCTTGCCGTTCCTTGACGGGAAGGGGACGCCTTCATCGCGGGACGGGTACGGAATACACGGCAGCGCCTATCCGTTCGGATGACTCAAGTCGGCTTTGGATTGGCCGCTCGGCATCGCTTCGTCTCCGACGACGTGCAGCACAAACGGTTTGGGAGCGCGCTCATGTCCGCTACCGGCCGGCGCCAACGCCTTTCGGCTTGCACGCTTGGGCCGTGGGGCGGTCTGGTTTTCGGAAGAGCGAAACAGCGTGTAGTCGCGCGCAAATAGCCAGCACGAAATTTGGAAGACGCCATGGGTGATGAACAGGGCGGCCAACACATCGATCGAATAGTGATAGTGGCCGAGCAGCACGACTGAGCCGAAGAAGCCGGTCAGCGCGAGATAGAACATTCGCCATTGCGGGATGTGCCAGAAGGCAAGCGCGGCGAGAAACGGCAGGCCGGTGTGGCCGGAGAAGAACAGATCGCTGCCGTAAAAAATCGAGTTGAAGAACGGCGCCGGCTTCTGCGGATCGATCGGCGATGGCGCCATGTGGGTGAGCGCCACGAACACGGCGCGGACCAGCAGAAACAGCGCCATCGCCTTGAGCGCGAATGGCACCCGGTTTGGCCGCCAGGCCAGCAGGCTCGCCGTAATGACGAACGCTGTGAATGTCCCGTAGATGAAGAGAAAGCGCACGTTGAAAGGGCCAACGCGGCTCAGCACAAAATCGGTGACGTAGTTGCTGGCATGGACCGTAGCATAGGTGACCGCGGCGAATATCGCGATGGTGCTGGCGGCGAGGAAAGCTGCGCCCTCGGCCAGCGAGCGCAGATACGCGCGATTGCCCAGCAGCGTTCGGTAGAGCCGTATGGTCTCTTCCATGACGAATGCTCCGTGCGCAAATTTCCGCTGGGGCCAAGCCAATTGTCAACTGGGAGCACGCAACTGTAGTCGTGCGCGCGATAGCCGCGTGTGAAGCACGCCACATCTCGGAAATCCGTCGCGTTGAGCGGTATGATGAGGCCTACCCGATGCTCGCGGGGCTCTCGCGGACGTGAAGATGCTTCGTGGGGCGTGCTGCACGTAACAGTAGAGCCGCCCGACGAAGTCGTTTTCTGAGTGCGACGAAGACATCCTGAAACAAATTGATGGTTCAATGATCTTTGCCTGATTGAGGCATAGGTGCCGTCATGCGCGAAGACATTACTTCTTCCAGTTTCCTTGCTCTTATCATTGTGAGCCTGATTGTGGTTTGCACCGGCTTTCTCGCGCTTGGAATCTGAATCGTTCGCGCGGGAGCGGTTCGACCTTCGCAGCCATGTCGGGGACGTGTGAAACCCGGTATGTTGGTAAGCTCCCTGACATGGTTGGGCCCTGCAATCCAGGCATCGACCCCGCGGATCCTCTTGATCCTGCAGGGCGGGATTGATCAAAGCCAGGGGCCCACGTAGGTTGCATCAAATGCTGATGATCGTCACGGTCTTCGCCATGCTCGGGTGACCATGGAGCACTTCTGGGGAAATGCGTTGCGCCCAAACCCATTGAAACCTCGCCTTGCGTCGGGCGGCTGTGCGTTCGGAACGATGACGTTCGAATTCTTCACGCCCGGCTACCCGACGATCTGCCGCGAGGCAGGCGCTGAGTTCATCCTCTATGATATGGAGCATTCAGGCGTCGGCTTCGAGACCATGAAGGCACAATTCGCATTCTGCCGTGGACTTGATCTGGTGCCTCTCGTCCGCGTTCCCTCGGGCGACTACCATCACATTGCGCGTGCACTCGATATTGGTGCGATGGGCATCATGGTGCCGATGGTCGAAACACCCGAGCAGGCAAGGGCGATCGTTGACTGCACCAGATATCCGCCGGCAGGACGACGTGGCGCCGCTTTCAATGTAGCGGCGCACGATGACTATTCGGGCGGGCCCGAGACCGACAAGATCGCCCAGGCGAACGCCCGCACGATGGTGATCGCGCTCGTTGAGACCGCAACAGGCATCGAGAATGTCGAGGCGATCGCGGCAGTCGACGGCGTCGACGTGGTCTGGCTTGGTCACTACGATCTGACGAACTTCATCGGCATCCCCGGGGAGTTCGACAACCCAAAATTCCATGCCGCCGTCGATAGCCTGGTCAGGGCGTGCAAGAAGCACGGCAAGACGCCGGGCTTTCTCGCCGGCAACGAGCAATGGGCGCGCGATTTTCGTGCCAAGGGCTTTCGCATGATTGCCTACGGCGTTGACACGCTATTGATGCAGGGCGCGCTCGCGCATGGCATCAAGCTGTTGCAGGGAACCGTGACGAATTAGAGCGAAGGGCGAATTGCCGACGAAGGTGGCCTGAAATCAATATCGGTTCGCGGAGAATGAACAGAGTCCGTATTTTTCCGGCCAGACTATCCAATAAATAAAAACAAAAGGCCACGCGGGCATTACACCGCATGGCCTTTGCGAGACTGTAGGGTGTAATGGAATTACCCACAGACGAACGAACACACGTCAGCCAAGCCGCCGCTTCAGACAGCGTCTTTAGCAACCTTCAGGGGTGACGCCCTGACCGACTTGCTGGCTGGCTTGGCCGCAAACTCCATAGGCTCTTTCGTAAAAGGATTTACACCGCTGCGAGCTTCCGTAGCGGGCTTGTTCACGACCGACATTTTGACAAAACCGGGAATGACGAACTCGCCGGATTCATTCAGCTCCTTGTAACCTACGATCGCCATCTGCTCGATGACGGCCTTTACGTCTCCCTTGGAAATCTGCGTTCCCTCTGCAATTGCATCAATTAACTGATTCTTGGTCATCTTGGCCATGATGGGTTCCTTTGTAGAGCTTCATTCAATGCGCATGAGCCACGCTAGGTGCGTCACTCTGTTTAAGACGCGGCAAAGCCACGCAGCACGCTACTCGTTCATGCCTTTGTTCATGAAAGTCCCCGGGCTTAAAACCTATCGAGGCCCAAAACGCAAGAAGCAGCTCGGCGTGCGCTCCATATCTGGCCTGCTCACCAACGCTTTCCTTTGATTGGACCATCGCGGCGCCTCGCTTCGGACGTAATGCCTCATAGGCGTAACAATGCAGATTACTGCAGCCATCGCGCGTGCCAGACATCCAAAGCTATTACGCGGTACGTGCCAAAGCGCTTCTCCTAGAACCGGATGACGAACTGATCGAATGCTGTTGCCGTTGGCACTTAGCTGATACCGCTGTTCAGGACCCGCATATCGCTTCGCTCATGCGGGCTACAATTTCTGCGGACGAACCGTCCAAAACCCGCTGCGCCAAAACGGCGATTTGGTCAGCCATTTCAACGTGATTTGGGTCGTCCAGTCTCGGTTGCAAAAATATTCCGCTTAACGTGTCGGGCAAATCAGTTCTATCAATTCGCCCGTCTCGTCCCGGCAAGAGGGGCGTATCGCGATCGTCACGAACGCGGGATGGGATGCGGTGGACGCAGCAGCGTCAGGCGCGCAGACGGAGTCGCAGGGCAAGTTATCTTGTGAGCGAAAATCCGGCGCGCAGGACGTACGGCGCTGACGCGTACGGCAAAACCGTGTGGTCCTGACACCCGTGGCTGGTGCCAAGCTGCCGGTGGCGACATCGATCCGACCGGATCGATCAGCCATCAAGCCGGCAGCGATGGAGGCAAGACGAATTCGTCTCCAGGGAGAGCGCGGCATAAGCCGTCAAACCATTGCGCAGGGAATGCCGGAGTGCTCCGGCTGTACCTGTATGCTCGTGTGCGCACTTCCTTGTGCACATTGCACACGAGACCGCGGGTGCAGCAAGCACCCGGCATTCCCTGCTCCCTCTCAGGAGGGACAAGGTTCATGGAAAAGCTCGGGCGCTTTGCGTCGCGAGAACGCGAGTTTATGTCCAAATGATAGACGCCGTCATAGCGAGCCAACGGGTCGGCGCGAAGCGCCGCCCGATGACAGGCTCCGCGAAGCAATCCATCTCGCGGCCTAAAGAAGGAATCGTAGGATGGGTGGAGCGCAGCGATACCCATCGGCTCGCGACCGGTATTGATGGGTATCGCTTCGCTCCACCCATCCTACGCGCTGTCGAACTACAGCAACTCCGGCTGCTCCGCCGCGATCGTATCGTCGGCACTAATTGTGCCGCCCTCGATCACCTCGGCATAGATCCCGCAATCGCCGTGACCGAGCCGGCGCTGCAGCGCTTGCGGGATGGCGAGGTCACGCTGGGCCGTATCCGGATCGACATTGACGGCGGCGCAGCGGACGATGCGTTTCACCACCTTGAGTCTCACGTCGCCGATCGCCAGCGTGCGGTCGAGGAGGTCGAATTCGTGCCAGGCCAACCAGCCCTCGACATAGAGGTTGGCGCGGAAGCGAAGCGGATGGACCGGCGCACCCACCATGTCCTCGATGGCGCGGACGCTGGCGAGATTGATGATGGAGACGACCTTGCGGGCGACATCCGAAAAACTGTGGCCCGGACTTTCGAGCACTTTGGGCGGGCCCTTGATCTGACCGGCAAAGGCGGTGGCGAAGAAGTTCTCGATTGTCCGCCGGCCCTCGGGCGTTGCGAGATTGCCTTGGGCCACGATCTGGCCGTTGTGGTTAATCGAGAGAACGTTGCTCGAATCGTCGAAATGGGTGCGCAGGCCGGCCAGCCATTCGTCCCGCATCAGCATCAGGAAGTGCGGTTTCGACAGCCATTTCGGCTCTGCAGGGTCGAAACCGGAAGGGCCGTTTTCGATCGCGTAGCGGCGGTCGGCCAAAAGCGTCTGGCCGGGCTTGAGTTCGGCGCGGCTGAGCTGCTCCGGGGTCAGGCCCTTGACGGGGTAGCGGTAGATCCCGGCGATCCGGGCGGGAAGCGCGGTGGCAGACATGCCGCTTCTTTAAGGGATTCCTGCAGCCCACGCCACCGCTCCAAATTTGTAGCCGTGCCTCTTCCGTTTTTCGCCGCGATGCCCACATTCGAGGCAAGCCTGAAAAGCGGGCGACGACTGCGGCCGGTTGAGGAAAGTCAATGCGGTTCGCGGATACCCAATGAAGATGCCGCAATCATGCCTCAGGGGTGAGGGTGGCATGCCGAGGGAAATAAACCGATGAATATTGAAAAATACACCGAGCGGGCGCGCGGCTTCATCCAGTCTGCGCAATCGCTCGCCATGCGCGACGGACACCAGCAGTTCTCGTCGCTGCATATGCTCAAAGTACTGCTTGATGACAGCGAGGGGCTGGCTGGCGGCCTGATCGACCGCGCCGGCGGTAACTCCCGCGCCATCCTCAAGGCCACCGAGGATGCGCTGAAGAAGCTGCCGAAAGTCTCGGGCAGCGGCGCCGGGCAGATCTATCTAGCCCCCGACATGGCGCGCGCCTTCGATGCGGCGGAGAAGGCCGCCGAAAAGGCCGGCGACAGCTTTGTCACAGTCGAGCGATTACTGCTTGGCCTGACGCTCGAGAAGAACAGCGAGGCCGGCAGCATTCTCGGCAAGGGCGGCGTCACGCCCCAAAACCTCAACGCGGCGATCGAAACGCTGCGCAAGGGCCGCAGCGCAGAAAGCGCCACGGCCGAAAACGCCTATGATGCGCTGAAGAAATATGCCCGCGATCTCACGCAGGCCGCGCGCGACGGCAAGCTCGATCCAGTGATTGGCCGCGACGAGGAAATCCGCCGCACCATCCAGGTGCTGTCCCGCCGCACCAAGAACAACCCCGTGCTGATCGGCGAGCCCGGCGTCGGCAAGACCGCCATCGTCGAGGGCCTGGCGCTGCGCATCCTCAACGGCGACGTGCCCGAAAGCCTGAAGGACAAGAAGCTGCTCTCGCTCGACATGGGCGGGCTGATCGCGGGCGCAAAATACCGCGGCGAATTCGAGGAGCGGCTGAAGGCCGTGCTGCAGGAAGTCACCTCGGCCGAAGGCTCGATCGTCCTGTTCATCGACGAAATGCACACCCTGGTCGGCGCCGGCAAGGCTGACGGAGCGATGGATGCGTCCAACCTGTTGAAGCCCGCATTGGCGCGCGGCGAACTGCATTGCATCGGCGCCACCACGCTCGACGAATACCGCAAGCATGTCGAGAAGGACGCGGCGCTGGCGCGCCGGTTCCAGCCGGTGTTCGTCTCCGAGCCGACCGTCGAGGATACCATCTCGATCCTGCGCGGGCTGAAGGACAAGTATGAGCAGCACCACGGCGTTCGCATCGCCGATTCCGCGCTGGTCGCCGCGACCACGCTGTCGAACCGCTACATCACCGACCGTTTCCTGCCCGACAAGGCGATCGACCTGATGGATGAGGCGGCGGCGCGGCTGAAGATGCAGGTCGATTCCAAGCCCGAAGAGCTCGATTTGATGGACCGGGAAATCATCCGGCTGAAGATCGAGCAGGAAGCGCTGAAAAAGGAAACCGATACCGGCTCGAAAACCCGCCTGCAGACGTTGGAGGAAAGAGCTCGCCGCGCTTGAAAAGCAGTCGGCCGACCTGACCTCGCGCTGGAGCGCGGAGAAGAACAAGCTCTCCAATGCGCAAAAGCTGAAGAGCGAACTCGACGCCTTGCGCATCGAACTCGCCAACGTGCAGCGCCGCGGCGAATTCCAACGCGCGGGCGAACTTGCCTATGGCCGGATTCCCGAGCTCGAAAAGAAGCTCGCCGAGATCGAGGCCAAGGAGGACGTCGGCGAGATGATGGAGGAGGCGGTGACCGCCAACCACATCGCGCAGGTGGTGTCGCGCTGGACCGGCGTTCCCGTCGACAAGATGCTGGAAGGCGAAAGGGACAAGCTCCTGAAGATGGAGGGCTCGCTCGGCAAACGCGTGGTCGGACAGGCCGAAGCCGTGCGTGCGGTGGCAACCGCGGTGCGCCGTTCGCGCGCCGGCCTGCAGGACCCGAACCGGCCGATGGGCTCGTTCATGTTCCTGGGTCCCACCGGCGTCGGCAAGACCGAGCTGACCAAAGCGCTCGCGGAATATCTGTTCAACGACGAGACTGCGATGGTCCGCCTCGACATGTCGGAATACATGGAGAAGCACTCGGTCTCGCGGCTGATCGGCGCGCCTCCCGGCTATGTCGGCTATGACGAGGGCGGGGCTCTCACCGAAGCGGTGCGGCGCAGGCCCTACCAGGTCGTGCTGTTCGACGAGATCGAGAAGGCGCATCCGGATGTCTTCAACGTGCTGCTGCAGGTGCTCGACGACGGCCGCCTGACCGATGGTCAGGGCCGCACCGTCGACTTCCGCAACACGCTGATCATCATGACCTCGAACCTCGGTTCGGAATTCCTGGTCAACCAGCCGGAGGGCGAGGATACCTCAGCGGTGCGCGAGCAGGTGATGGGGATGGTGCGGGCGCATTTCCGGCCCGAATTCCTCAACCGCGTCGACGAGATCATCCTGTTCCACCGCCTGCAGAAGAGCGAGATGGGCCGGATCGTCGAGATCCAGTTCGCGCGGCTGCAGAAGCTGCTGGAGGACCGCAAGGTCACGCTGACGCTCGATGCGGCGGCCCGCGACTGGCTCGCCGCCAAGGGCTGGGATCCCGCCTACGGCGCACGTCCCCTGAAGCGGGTGATCCAGCGCAATCTTCAGGACCCGATGGCCGAGATGATCCTCGCCGGCGAAATCGCCGACGGCGACCGCGTCGTGATCTCGAGCGAAGGCAACGTGCTGACCTTCAACGGCAAGGCGGCGCAGACCGCGGAGATCGCCCCGTTCGAGGCGCCGGTGCCGAAGCGCAAGCTGAACTGACCTAAATGGATGTGCTCCGGCGCGCGCCATGCGTGCCGGGGCATCTCAGCCCTGATCCGTGGAAACGGGCGCTCCCCTTCCATCATCTTCATCTTCGGGCTCAAGCTCTGACAGGATATCTACAAGCTCGCGAACCCGCCCTGTCGCCAGCGGCCGGCCAGAATTCAGCATCGGCTCGTCATTGGCCATCCACGCAAGGGCTTCGGCGAGTTCGTCCGTCGTTGCACCGGTCGCGATGATGTTGGCTATGGTGACGTCGTCGGCCTCGCTGATCGCCTTGGTGATGTCATCCCGCGTAATGCGCTCGGATCCCGACAGGTTCGCCATGGCCATCCTCCATCGAGGTTCTGCCGATGCTGATCAAATGGTCGCTCCCCGTTCAGGTTCCCTCGGCCGCCAATAAAAATGGCGGAGCCGAGCGTCCTCGCCGCACCGTTCGAGTTCATTCACCAACCCGGCGCCGGGCAGATTTGTCCAACGCCGGGCCGGCTTATCCAAAAAGTTTGGCCTCAGCGGCCTGTCGTCAGCCGAGGCGGGTTCTGGGACATCATCCAGAGTTCGATCGCCGCCAGGATCGCCACGGCCGCGCCGATCACCACATGCACGGTCATCGCGGTGGTTCCCTGGAAGCCCAGGACCCAAGGCGAAACCAGCGCCCAAAGTCCGACGACAAGGTTCAACCACTCTTCCCAGACCGCGAATGCCGCCAGTGCCGCGACCGCAAGGACCGCGATAACGAGACCGGTAATATTAGCATTCGCAGAGACCGTTCCGCTGTCGAACCCAAATATCCAGGGCGATAACAGAAGAATCGCACCAAGTACCAGATTCGCGACGTCACAGAATTTTGCGTTCGTCCAGTTCTCCATGACAGCCTCCATTGGAGGTTTTCCTATGCAAATCAACCGGATGACCGCGTGCCGGTTCCACTGCCGGGGGAAAATTTGATGAAACCGGCGTGGCCACGGTCGGTTGGTGCCTGAGCAGGGGCTCCGGTAGAAATCTTCGGGCGAATGCGGGTCGCAGTGTTGCGGCGCGAACAGGGTCGTCGCGGCGCGAACCGGGTTGCCCAGCCGGTCCCGATGCAGGAGGCGCTTTTTATGACCAGGGAACTCGTTACCCGCAACACCCCCGTGTTCGATCAGTTTCACCCGGGCATTTACCGCGCTGCGGTCGGCCTTGTCGTTTGGTTCGCCGCCGCGGCCTGGATCTTGTTCGACCGCCAAAGCGACATCGGGCTTCCGCTCGCGATGGTGAGTGTCCTGCTGCTGGTCGCCGTGATGCTGCCTTGGTCGCTGTCCCTGGTCTGGAGTAGGCACCGGATGCCCCATGAGCGGGATCCGAACAGCATTTCACTGCGCGATTGGAGAAGGGGCGACTTCGTGGTCTGGGGCGGCCGGCTTCATGGCACGCAGGCCGCCATCGACATGCTGCTGCCGCTTGCGGCCGTGGCATTCGGTCTGACGGCGCTGGGAATCGTCTTTCTAATCTGCGCCAACGGCGCTCGCTAGCGCGCCTATTTCCTCACCACCTTGTAAAGCGCGTTCTCCAGATCCGACGAGAAATAGATCACCCCCGTAGCCCCAACGCCGACGCCGGTCGGGATGTTGCTCGGCAGTCCGCCGGGCGCGGCCGGCAATCCGATCGGCAGGTTGGCGGCGATCTCGGTGATGGTGCCATTCGCCGGGTCGATCTGGATAATCCGCTTGGCGCCGACCTCGGCCACGATCAGCTTGCCGTCAGGCGCCAGCGCGATGCCCTCGGGTCCCTTCAGATCCCTGGCAACCACGGACCTCTCGCCGTTGGCTTCCACCTTCGACACCTGGCCGGCAAAGGCTTCGGTCAGATAGACCGTGCCGCCCGATCCGGCGGCGAGCCCGACCGGCCCTTCGAGGCCACCGATCACGATGGTGCGGTCCTTGCCGTGCTCGCCGCTGGCGCGGACCAGCGATTTGCTGCCGAGCTCGTTGACGAGAATGCTGCCGTCGCCAAGCTTGACCGCGTCGTGCGGCGCCTTGAAACCGTGCAGCATCTCCTTGGTCTTGCCGGTCTTGCGGTCGATCAGCTGCACCGTGCCGGTGAACCAGCTCGACAGCAGCACATCGTCGCCCTTGGCGGTGGCGCTCATCGGATATTCCAGCGTCACGCCGTCGGCATGCATGCGGGCGGGTTCGGAGACCTCGCCGGTCGCGCCATCCACGGTGCGGTAGGCGAACACGTCGGCGATGTAGATCGTGTCCTTGCCGCCGTCGGAGACGACGCCGATGCCGCCGGGCAGCGCCAGCTTGCCCGATATCACCTGTTTGGCATTGCCGGTTGCCGGATCGACCTCCTGAATGCCGTTGTCGGCCATGTTGGAGACGAAGATGCGGTCCTTGTCGTCGATCGCGAGATTGTCGAGCGAGGGCTTGAGCTGCGCGACCATTTTCTTGGCCCCGGTCTTCGGATCGACCCGCACCAACTGGCCGAGGGCGGTATCGACCACCCAGAGATTGCCCTTGGAATCGAAATTGACCGCCGCCGGAATCTTGAAGCCGTCGGCGACCACGGAGAGCTCGGCCTTGTCGACGTCGACCTTGGCGACCTGGCCCTTGAACCACAGCGGGCCGTAGAGCTTGTCGTCCGGCCCGAATTCGAAGCCGTTGAGGCCGCCCATCTTCTCCATGATCTTGCGCGGCGGCTTGACGCCCTCGACGTCGATCTCATAGAGCGCGTCGCCGAGGAAAACCTGCGTCGCGTATAGCCGCCCGTCCTTGCGGAACGCGAGCGAGTTGATGCCGGGCAGGCCGGAGGCGAGTTTCTTCACCGGGCCGTCGCCCTTGCGCGAATAGAGATCGCCGGTGAGGAAGGCGGTCCACGCCATGGTGCCGTCGGGGGCAAACGCGATGTCGTCGGACATGCCTTCCGGGGAGGGGACCGCAATCTTCGACGCGCCGTTATTGCGATCGACCTCGTAGACCGCGGCGCCCGCGACGCTGCCGGCGAACAGGCGGCCGGACTTGTCGATTCCGAGCCCGTGTACGCCATGAAACGCCGAGCCCGGAACCAGCTTGGTAACCTCGTAGGTCTGCGCCGATGCGCCGGCCGTGTTCCCAAGAACGATCGCCGCAACAGTTGTTGCGAGTGCGAGTCTGCTGGTCATGACGCTTCCTCCCACGGATTTTATGGGAGGCAGTATTTGTCGCGGCGAGCGGTTTGGCAAACAAAGCTGCCGGGCGCCTGCGCGACCGCTGCCATAAATCCGACACGCGGCGTGAGAAGCCGTGTCCGATCCCAAAGATCTTATCGAAGGCTCAGCGGCTGCTTCAGCGGCTTACTTGTTCAGCGGCTCACTTGCCGCGTCTGCGGCGTGGCGCCGGCGGCTTCGGAGACGCGGGCCGCACTGCCGCGGTTGTTCATCTGGACATCGAGCCGGTCGCGCTCTTTTTCGAAGTTCGCCATCATCACGCCTTCGAGCGAGCGACCGCGCGGCAGCTTGACACGCATCGGGTCCACGAAGCGGCCGTTGACCAGGATTTCGTAGTGGACATGGGCGCCGGTCGACATGCCCGTCGACCCGACGAAGCCGATCACCTGGCCCTGGCGCACGCGCTTGCCGGGCTCCATGCCCTTGGCGAAGGCCGACATGTGGCCATAGGCGGTCTCGTAGCCGTTGTTGTGTTTCAGGCGGACATATTTGCCGTAGCCGCCTTCCCAGCCGACCTTCTCGACCACGCCGTTGCCGGAGGCGAAAATCGGCGTGCCGTAGGGGGTGGCCCAGTCCACGCCGGTGTGCATCTTGGTATAGCCCAGGATCGGATGGCGGCGGCCGCCGAAGCCCGAACGCATGATCGCGTTGCTGACAGGTTTGCGCACCAGGAACTTCTTCGCGCTCTTGCCGGTCTCGTCGTAAAAGTCGACGACGGAATCGTCGGGGGTCTGGAAACGATAATACTTCTTCGTCTCGCCGCCGACGGTGAGCGAGGCGAACAGCACCTCTGTCTTTTCGGTGCTGGGTGTGCCTTCGTCATCGCCGGCGAAGAATACGTCGAAGGAATCGCCTGGCTGCACCTTGCGCTGGAAGTCGACGTCGTAAGAGTAGATGCGGACCATGTCTTCGATCACGGCGGCCGGCACCTTGTTGCGCAGGGCGGTCTCGTAGATGCTCTGGTAGAGCCGGACGCCGCTGCCATCATCCTCATCGTCATCGTCGTCGTCCTTGCCGGCGGGGGCTTCGGCGACGGTATTCATGCTCTGCACATCGACGGCGACGTATTTGCCGACGTCCGACAGTGCGGCGACGGCTTCGACGGTGGTCTCGTTGGCGACGACCACGCGATAGGGCTGCAGCCGGGCGCCGGGTCCAAGGCCGGAGGGCGCCATCAGGATGCGGACCTTCTGGCCTTCCTTCAGCCCGCCGTCGCGGCCGCGCGGGCCAAGGGTCAGCGCAACCGCCCTGGCTTCGTCGGGTGTCGCGCCCAGGTCGCGCAGGATCGAAGCGACCGTGTCGCCCTTCTTCACGACGTGAACGCGTTCGCCTGACGGGTTGCCGCCGGTGATCTGGTCCTTGGTCTTCGGCAGCAAGGTGACGTTTTCCGGCACCACGCGGGTTTCAAAGCCGGCATAGGGATCGGAGACGTTGCCTTCGGTGGCGTAGGCGAGCTTGAGATCGGACTGCACGCCGCTGGCATCGGCTGCGGCATTGGCAAGCGACGTGTAGCGGACGCCGCCTGAGCCGCGCCAGCTCGCGGCATCGCGTACCCGCATCAAGACCTCATCGAGCGCGACCACGGCGGCGAGTTTCGCCTTTGGCAGCACCGTGGCGAGATCCTTGGTAACGAAGGAAACCTCGGCGTCGGGTTCGACGGCCTCGGGATTGTTCGGATCCTCGGAAGCGGCCTGCGTCGGGGTGCCGACATCGATCAGCATGCGCTGGGCGTTGAACGGCGGGATCCTGGAGCTGAGATCGCTCGTCGTCATCGACAGATTGCCGGAGATGCGGACGAACGGCCGTACCCGCATCACATCGCGGTTGCCGACGCGGGTGACGGTCGATACCCGCATCACATTGCGTGAGGCGGTGGATTCGCCGGGCGGCGGCAGGCGGTCGCTCTTGTGCAGGGTGGCGGTGCGATCGTTGGCGCCGAACGCCCCGCGCAACGCGCCTTCGACGCGCTCCGGCACCTTGGCAAAGGTCATTTCGCCGTCGAGCGACGCAAAAACGGCGCCGCCGATGAGGGCCGCGCCGCACAGACCGGTCAGGATAGTGCCGCTAAACCATTGTACGGAGACACGGCGGCGATCGATCACCGCGGCCTCGGAGCCATCGACGGAAAGTGGCGGCTCGTGACCGAGATCGATGATCCCGGTCTCGCGTCCATAGCCGCTCCCGCGTGGCGCCCTCTGGCTCAACCCTGTATCCCCCCAAATTCCATCGACATCCGACAAGACCCTCGCCCGATCCAGACCCCACGTTTCCGCCCTTTTGAGGGAGCGATCCCGGAGCATGGCGTTGCCGCACGCATGGAAATTCGGGAATCAGAGGCCGGAATGAAGACCGGCCACAGTCTCGAACGTCAATGGTGAGCAGATCTCTCGAAGTTTCCTGGCCGCGTGGGAAAGGCGACGGGTTCCTCGATACCGCCTGTCCCGGGTAGTTGAACGCCGGCAGCCCCCACTGGCACCGACGATTCAATGCATACCTTATAGTCAGAACGTCGCAGGAATGTGGCTCAAGTGCGGCCAAAGGCCCGAAACATAGGGACTTCTTGGCGTCCCAAAATTCTTCGACGTGATGCGACAATTTGTTGACGATGGGCGTTGACAACCCCGATCGGGCGGGCCTATAACCCGGCCACTGAGCGCGGCGATGCATTGGCCCCGAGGCCAAGGCAACTTTTCGCGCCCCGTAAGCTCCTCATTACGATGAGTGACTCAACAGCCGATAACAGTCGGTTGTTATTTGTCGTCGGATGAGGTGCTCGGGAACCTTCCAGAAGTGGAAGGGTGGGGTCCCAGTGATCCCGGGCTGTTTGACAAGTGAAGATGAAGAAAGAGAAACGTGGACGGCGGAGTCCTTGCGTAGTCTCGAATGCTTGAAAACTTCGGTTTTCATCTTTCGAGGCTGGACGAAAGACTTCGGCGGTACACGTTTACATAGGTTACACCATCGTCGTCCGCGATGTGAATCGCAGGCGATAAATATGGTGGGACCTCGTCAAACGTTGTGATCAGCCGGTTTAAAGTTTCAAGTCCAACTTGAGAGTTTGATCCTGGCTCAGAGCGAACGCTGGCGGCAGGCTTAACACATGCAAGTCGAGCGGGCGTAGCAATACGTCAGCGGCAGACGGGTGAGTAACGCGTGGGAACGTACCTTTTGGTTCGGAACAACACAGGGAAACTTGTGCTAATACCGGATAAGCCCTTACGGGGAAAGATTTATCGCCGAAAGATCGGCCCGCGTCTGATTAGCTAGTTGGTGAGGTAATGGCTCACCAAGGCGACGATCAGTAGCTGGTCTGAGAGGATGATCAGCCACATTGGGACTGAGACACGGCCCAAACTCCTACGGGAGGCAGCAGTGGGGAATATTGGACAATGGGCGCAAGCCTGATCCAGCCATGCCGCGTGAGTGATGAAGGCCCTAGGGTTGTAAAGCTCTTTTGTGCGGGAAGATAATGACGGTACCGCAAGAATAAGCCCCGGCTAACTTCGTGCCAGCAGCCGCGGTAATACGAAGGGGGCTAGCGTTGCTCGGAATCACTGGGCGTAAAGGGTGCGTAGGCGGGTCTTTAAGTCAGGGGTGAAATCCTGGAGCTCAACTCCAGAACTGCCTTTGATACTGAAGATCTTGAGTTCGGGAGAGGTGAGTGGAACTGCGAGTGTAGAGGTGAAATTCGTAGATATTCGCAAGAACACCAGTGGCGAAGGCGGCTCACTGGCCCGATACTGACGCTGAGGCACGAAAGCGTGGGGAGCAAACAGGATTAGATACCCTGGTAGTCCACGCCGTAAACGATGAATGCCAGCCGTTAGTGGGTTTACTCACTAGTGGCGCAGCTAACGCTTTAAGCATTCCGCCTGGGGAGTACGGTCGCAAGATTAAAACTCAAAGGAATTGACGGGGGCCCGCACAAGCGGTGGAGCATGTGGTTTAATTCGACGCAACGCGCAGAACCTTACCAGCCCTTGACATCCCGGTCGCGGGCTCCAGAGATGGAGTCCTTCAGTTCGGCTGGACCGGAGACAGGTGCTGCATGGCTGTCGTCAGCTCGTGTCGTGAGATGTTGGGTTAAGTCCCGCAACGAGCGCAACCCCCGTCCTTAGTTGCTACCATTTAGTTGAGCACTCTAAGGAGACTGCCGGTGATAAGCCGCGAGGAAGGTGGGGATGACGTCAAGTCCTCATGGCCCTTACGGGCTGGGCTACACACGTGCTACAATGGCGGTGACAATGGGATGCTAAGGGGCGACCCTTCGCAAATCTCAAAAAGCCGTCTCAGTTCGGATTGGGCTCTGCAACTCGAGCCCATGAAGTTGGAATCGCTAGTAATCGTGGATCAGCACGCCACGGTGAATACGTTCCCGGGCCTTGTACACACCGCCCGTCACACCATGGGAGTTGGTTTTACCTGAAGACGGTGCGCTAACCGAAAGGGGGCAGCCGGCCACGGTAGGGTCAGCGACTGGGGTGAAGTCGTAACAAGGTAGCCGTAGGGGAACCTGCGGCTGGATCACCTCCTTTCTAAGGATGGTTCTTCAGAAGCTTGCTTCTATCGAACCGTTTTAGAAACATCAGTGGCCAACGATCGTCAGGATTGTTGAGCTGCATTGGCGGGATTTCGCCGTCTACGTTTCTCTTTCTTCGCGGACGAACACGCGCCAGGGGCTTAGCGCTGTGCGAAGGTTTGGCGCTTGTGCGATGCATTGGCGTGAGCCGATTGCGCGCGAGCATGTCCCTGACCCTTCCATGGGAAGGAGCGTTAGGGGCTTGTAGCTCAGTTGGTTAGAGCGCGCGCTTGATAAGCGTGAGGTCGGAAGTTCAAGTCTTCCCAGGCCCACCAGCCTTCGCTGGCTTCGCCAGCTACGGCTAGGCAAGCCGGGTGAAGGCGAAGGCTGCCACGTCGTAGCTCGAAGAGCGAAGACGGGCGCTGAGAGCGTAGCATTCGTCTTCTGGTACGGGGCCATAGCTCAGCTGGGAGAGCGCGTGCTTTGCAAGCATGAGGTCGTCGGTTCGATCCCGTCTGGCTCCACCAGATAAGATCGAAGATCGAGAACGCCTCGAATAATCGTCCGCGAAACATCACTTCGCATGTCGCATCCTACGGGATGCGCGTGCGTGATATCTGACATCGTAAAGAGGAGATCGATCCGAGTTTGGGATCTGCAACGCAATTTGCGGAATCTCATTCCTAATCTCCAGATCATTTCGGCGCTCGCTCATCGCAAGATGAGTGAGTTGTAAATGATCTTTGTAGCGAAGCTTGACCGCCTCGCTATCGGGTTGATCTTACGAAGCAAGCTGGTCTTTCTAATCATTGTCCGGCCGTACATAGCATTCATCGAGGGTGCGCGTTTTGAGGTTTCGATCTCAAGGCAATTGTGCGGACAACATTCTGCCGAGTGTGTGGACATTGATAATGAGAGCAATCAAGTGCCTTAAGGGTGTTCGGTGGATGCCTTGGCGCTGAGAGGCGATGAAGGACGTGCTACGCTGCGATAAGCCGTGGGGAGCTGCGAAGAAGCTTTGATCCACGGATTTCCGAATGGGGAAACCCACCTTCGATAGCTGGAACTCCAAGATCTCGTATCTTGGGGTTTGAACAGCAATGTTTGAGACCAAGCCGTGAGGTTTTGGATTTCCAGTTATCAAGTGAAGGTATGAAATCTCTGAATTCATAGGAGGTTTTAAGCGAACCCAGGGAACTGAAACATCTAAGTACCTGGAGGAAAGGACATCAACAGAGACTCCGTTAGTAGTGGCGAGCGAACGCGGACCAGGCCAGTGATACATCAAAGACAACCGGAACCTGTCAGGAAAGCAGGGCCTTAGAGGGTGATAGCCCCGTACGGGTAATGCGATGATGTATCCATGAGTAAGGCGGGACACGTGTAATCCTGTCTGAACACGGGGGGACCACCCTCCAAGCCTAAGTACTCCTCAGCGACCGATAGTGAACCAGTACCGTGAGGGAAAGGTGAAAAGCACCCCGACGAGGGGAGTGAAATAGACCTGAAACCGGACACCTACAAACAGACGGAGCCCAAGATACGTTCTGGGTGACGTCGTACCTTTTGTATTATGGGCCAGCGACTTAATTTAACGAGCAAGCTTAAGCCGATAGGCGTATGCGCAGCGAAAGCGAGTCTGAATAGGGCGTCAAGTTCGTTGTATTAGACCCGAAACCTAGTGATCTAGCCATGAGCAGGTTGAAGGTGAGGTAACACTCACTGGAGGACCGAACGGGTGTCTGTTGAAAAAGACTCCGATGACTTGTGGTTAGGGGTGAAAGGCCAATCAAACTGGGAAATAGCTGGTTCTCCGCGAAAGATATTTAGGTATCGCCTCGCATGAATGCTTCGGGGGGTAGAGCACTGGATGGGCTAGGGGGACTTACCGTCTTACCAAACCCAACCAAACTCCGAATACCCGAAAGCAATATGCGGGAGTCACACGGCGGGTGCTAACGTCCGTCGTGGAGAGGGAAACAACCCGGACCTACAGCTAAGG